>CAZVSL010000005.1:13074-21310 GCA_964629935.1 uncultured Calditrichaceae bacterium
GCCATAACGAGCCAGTATATCCGATTTCCGCAGAATCGTCTGCAGTACGCGCGCCACATTTTTCAAAACCGCGTCGCCCATCAGGTGGCCGTGCGTATCGTTGTAATGCTTGAAGTTGTCGATGTCTATCATGAGGATGGCCAGGGAACGGTTGTAACGTTGGCAGCGCTGCCATTCGCTCTCATACGCCTGGTTGAAAAAACGTCGGTTGTACAGTCCGGTGAGGTCGTCTTTCAGGGAGAGGGCTCGGGTGCGTTCATGTACAAGTATTTTATCCAGCACGACCTGAAACAGCCGGCTCAATCTCACAAACATGTTTACGTCATGTTCAGAAAAGGCTCGCGCCCGCCCACGTATCAGAACCATGACGCTGGCCTGCCCGGATGATTCACTTAGCATAGGCAGGTAGAGCGAGGAGCTCGGAGATTTGTGCGGCAGAAGTTTCTGTGAAGAAGTGTCTTCAAGGTAGATATGAGTGGCAGGTCCGCTTTTGGCAAGACGATTGTGCCAATATGATTCTAGTGCGGCGGTCGCGGAAGGCTTAATGAGCCCAAAGCTTGACGCGACTTTCCAGGCGGCGGGGTCGCTTTCCTGCAGGAGCAAGGCAAAACTATCGATGTCGAGTTTCTTGAGCTGCCTCTTAACCGTTTTCAGCAGCTCTTCAAGCTCCAGAGTATTGCTTACAGAAAAGGCGAACTCATACACCGTTTGTAGTTGTGAAAAGCTGACCTGCAAATCCTGGTAGGCTTGCTCAACACTACTAAACTGCTCCTGAATGGTGTTCAACTGCTGTCGTAAAATATCCGTTTCTTTGGGCATATGAATTTGGGTCGAGGAAAAGGGAGGAAGATGGTATGCGTGCTATTCAGATGGTTCAGCCACAGGTGTGCGTGGCTTTCCGGCTTCCGCAATCATAGTGATATACTTAACCATTGCATTGTATCTGTTAGTCAGTGATTCCGCCTGATTGATCCGGATTTCGACATTGTGGAATGGCGCTTTTTCATTATCTGCAAAACAGACTTTTATAGTCGCGCTGCTAAGGTTAAACAGAACGATGATAAAGATATCAAACTTCAATGTGAAGTCAAGAGCCAGGTCAAAATCCGATTTCTTGATGAGTTGCCTTAGCGATGCCTTTGGCAGGCCGTTGAAGTTGATGTCCTCCTTCGAATACGGTAGAATCTCAACTCTCAGCTTGTTATCAATGAAATTGACCATTTCCATCTTACTGATAACGGTGACTTTCCAGGCAGGGCGTAATCTTCTCAATTGTTCCAGGGCTTTGAGTGCAGCGCCAAACTGCTCCACTTTTCTTGGCATGTAGATAAGTACTTTGCGTGTCTGTGCCAACCGCTGACAAATGTCGACTGCCGGCTGGCTGCTCACCCATTTGTACTTAAGCCGGAAGTAAACGCCGAGTAGTTTTGCAATAATCATATTAATAGTTAATTACCCTGACGAGCTGTATTTGCGGAATGCAACTGAGCCGATCAATATTGACAAAATATTATAATCACTGTGAATCGAAAAAGCAACTAATATATTTGCCTGCCTATTTTAGCGCAACTTCCATTTGAAGGCCCAGTCGCCTGTCCAGGTTGCCGTCTATCCTGTCCGGGCCCGTGCCTGTCGTATCCACGTCATCACGTAAAGATTCGGAGTATTTCAAGTGTAATGACATGCGTTTGAACGGACGATATTTAAGCAGCAGATACCAACGTGTGCCGCGGCCAAAGAGAGCACGATTGGTTGCCACGCCAGGCAGATCATTTTCATATTGAAATACCCGCGAATCAAACGAATCTGTGTCGAAAAACGTAACCCGGGCAGTGATGCCAAATTTCTCTGACGGCCGAAATCTGATGTCCTGGTACACCAGAAATCCTGTTTCGTTGTCTGCGCTGAGGTCGCGGCCAAAGCCATGCCATAGCGTTCGTGTGATGTCAATGCGACCGCGTAGACGCAGCTCCCGCGTCGCTTGCAGCTCGAGTTGCAGCCGCAATTGCCGTTGGCGCCGCTCTACCATTTGACGTATCTCTCGTCCGAAGTCATCCTGAAATGGCTGGTTTTCATGCCTGGATTTTTCCCGAAAGCGGACGGTAACAAGCATATCCCGGCTGAGTTGCTGCTCGAGCCGCGCCATGAAATCATTGCCCTGCACAGGCAGCGGTTCAAAGAAAGTGCGCCACGGGAAAGTATAGACATCATAATAAGCATGAAACCGGGTGGTGCGCAGTGGCCGGTATGCCAAACCCAGGTAGAAGCCGCGTTCGTTCTGGCTTTCTCCGTTGCGCTCTCCAAAACCAAAGCCGTGAAAATTTTGAAACTCCTTCTTATAATCACGAAACAGCATGGCCAACGCTACGGAGCGAAGGTCAAGCTGCGTGCCTGCGACAACTGCCGTGCCGCCGTTTCTGGACCGTGCTGCCTCGCCAAAGAAACTAACCAGCTCGGAAGCATACCGCCAGTCGAAGCCGGCAACGTGATTGCGTTTACCGCGGAATTCGAATCGGCTGCGTTCAAAATCCGGATCCTGGAAATTCTTGCTGAACGAGCTGGCGTAGAAGGTCGCACCCAGTGCGAGGTTATCGCTGACAGCATATTGTGCGTGGCCGCCCAGAACAGTCTCATCGAGGACGTCTCTTTTGCTTTCTTCATTGGCATTACGGTGGAAGCCGCTTGCGAACAGGCCGACTACATCATTTCCCGAGATAGGGGATGCATCCAGGCTGCTGCGGGATGCAAAGAGCGTGACGTCAATCCGCGCCCGCCGCACCGTTGCCGTGATTCCGCTCAATGCAGCGTTTTCATCGACCGTAAGATAGCCGCGTGCGCCCCGGCCGTGTCTTCGCACGGGATAGATAGCATCTGAGCTTTTCGAAAAACCGTAAGGTCCCCAAAACACGAGCCCTTGTCCGAACAGGAGCTGGTAGTTGCCGACAGTTATCTCCAGAGTCTCGCCAAGTTGGGTGGCAAGATAGAAAAGGCGTAAATCGTCGAAACGGCTTTCTCCGCTGTCTTTTTCCAGGAGAAGCCCGCCTTCGATTTGGCCGCGCCAGGAAAACTGCGCACGATTGTATACTTTCGCAGGCCCGCTTTCGTAGACGCCGTTCTTGAAGCCAATCGGCTTATCGATGCGGTCGAGATAGCGAGACCGCCATGATAGCTCGCTCCGTAGTGTGGAAGCCGGGAACTGCGTGACAGTTGTAACTTCGCTCAGATACGAGTAGGTGAGCTCGTCCATGCCGGGCAGAACCCTGAGCTCCTCTTTCCGGTTTATGCGGCCTTTTTCTGCTCTGTAATTGAGGATTGTGTCTACGAGATCCAGGGGTATGCCGGGAATGGCTTTGAGCTGCTGCCGGGAAGCTTCATTCAGGTTCAGCGGCTCTTTGCGAAGCTCCGCGATGATTTCAAGCAGCTCGGACTGCTCCGAACTGTCTTCTTGTTCTTCGAGCAACTTTTCTTCAAACGTGTCCTGCGCTGCAATCGGGGCGACATACAAAACAAGAAAGAAAAGGCATAAGATTTCGCTAACCAATCTTCTGTTCCACCACATTTGCCAGACCTCCTACATGTATGTTGACATTGCGTAATTCATGCAGCCATGCCTACTGTACGATGACAAACGGTTGCAGCCGTTCAAAAGTGCGGGGACCGATTCCTCTCACTCTGGTGAGGTCCTCAGCTCGTTCAAACGGTCCGTTTTCACTGCGGTAGCGCACGATTGCCTCTGCTGTTTTGGGTCCCACGCCGGGCAGACTCATCAACTCTTCCAGCGTGGCTGTATTGATATTGATCTGCTGACCTGGCGCGATCTCGCCCGCTGGTTCTGAATGTATTTGCGGTGTGCGTTTACGCTCTCCCTGTTGCGCCGGCTCATAGCTGCGCTGCCGTCGTTCCCGCTTCCCCAGGTGGATGGACAGGGATACCTGGTGCGTCAGACCCAGGTCGCTGTGCGAGAAAAAGGCATAGTCCACGATAAACGGATTTATCATAAGCCCAAAACCGGTCGTGAAACGGTCCGGGTTATTGCCTGTGCCCGCCCGTACCGCAAGTTGTTCGAATGGCCGGAATTCTGCGCCGAAGCGTATTTCTGCATCAAAGCGCACATCTTTGAATACTTCCAAATTGAGCAGCAGTCCCGGCCTTGGTGCGACCGAGACGCCGGTCTTGATGCTGCGGGCTAAATTTTGACCAGTTTGCCCGAACTGAGGGCGATTCAGGTTCGTGGTAGAAAACCCCCACGTCACTTGTGATGACAGGGGCGCCACAAAACCGACGTCAAGGCCGAGCGCTCCGGAGGAGCCGTAACCATCGATTCTGGCAGTCTGGTAGCGCAGAGCCAGGCCGTAATAGATGCGCCGTTTGAAGTGATAACTGAAGCCTGCAGAGAAAGCCTGCTCTGTATAGAGATCGTTTCCGAGCGTGATCAGTCCCACGCCCAGGCGAAAGCGAGAAACGGGCAGGCTCAAAGTCAGCGTGCCGAAATTGACATCATCGAGCCCCAACGGCTTTTGAAAGAAAAGAGAGACCTCGGTACCGCTGAGCTGACTCAGGCCGCCAGGATTGAGAAAGATTGCATCAGCGGTGTTGGCGAGCGCAACGTATGTCGCACCCATTGCAATGGACCTGGCTCCGATGGGCATGTCTTCGATGCCTGCATGTGAACTTCCATGACAGATAAGAGTTAAAATTAACAAGTAACCGGTGAAAGCTGACGATTTCCAGAACATCGTTCTTCTCCCGTTTCGATTATAAACTTGACAAGCATGGGATTTTTGTTTAATTCTTCCTTTGAGGAGCTTTTTTTTGGGGTATCATTCAAGTCAGGAGTATTTGCCGTGACTTTTGTTCGATTTAGTTTTCGTCTTTTGTATGAGGGCCGCATTCTGTTGGCCTTTGCTTTGTTTATGTTTTCAAGCGCACAAATCGTTCAGGCCGGCAGCGTCAAAGCAACTGTACGGGTCATCATCGACAAACTTCCTGCTGAGAAGGAAGAAAGGATGGCAAACTTTGACCGTGTCATTGAAAACTACATTGAAAACGTCGAATGGCTGGAAGAAGACGACCAGATGCCAATCGAGATTTCATTGCAATTGCTGCTCAACGAAAGCCTTTCAAATATCGAGGACCGCTATAACTGCGAATTCTTGATTTCCGCGTCAGATGTGCAATACTTTGACCGGCGTGTGCGTTTTCCTTACCAGCCCGGAGATGCACTCGTCTATAACGAACAATCCGTTGACCCGTTGACAGCCGTTATCAATTTCTATGTCAATATGGTGCTGGGCAGCGAGCTGGACAAAGCGCGCGGCTACGGCGGTGAAATCTATTACAAACGTGCAGCTAACTTCGCTTCATTGGGAAAATTTGTTCGCACTGAGTTTGTACGCGGGTGGCCTGAACGCGAGGAGCTGATCAAACGCGTGTTTAAAGAACCTTTCTTAACCTTCAGAAAGATGAAAGACTATTATTTCTATAGCACATATTTGCTCAATCAGGAAAACGACAAGAACGCTGCGCGTGAGAATATGATCGCCGCCATACGTCTGCTCGAAGATGTTATGAACAAACAGTCGGATATGGAAGAACCAAAGCAGTTTCTAAATGCACACTATCTCGAAATAGTCGAACTGTTCAAAGATTACAGTCACCGAAACGAGGTTTTTCAAAAACTGATGCAGCTCGATCCGGATCACAAACAAGCCTATGAGGAGCACATCACCGGTTCATAGCATTCATTCATCGCCATAGATCTTGACGACGAGCTCGCCCTTCCTGTTGACATAGCCACGATACATGCCCTTAGTGTTAAAGGGCATCGCAACGTTGCCGTTTCTATCTATTGCTACAATTCCTCCCTTGCCGCCCAGTTTGTCCAGCTTTTGCAGAATGACCTCGTTGGCTGCGTCTGCGAGCGACATGTTTTTGTACGCCATCAAAGCGTGCACGTCGTGGGCAACGAGTAGCCGCATGAAATACTCACCCTGTCCGGTGCCGGAGATAGCGCAGGTTTGGTTGTTGGCATAAGTGCCGGCCCCGATGATGGGTGAGTCGCCCACGCGGCCGTACATCTTGTTGGTTAACCCTCCTGTGGAAGTGCCTGCGGCAAGATTGCCATCGCGGTCCAGAGCCACACAACCAACGGTGCCAGTTTCCTTGTTCGTAAAATCGAGGTCATCTTCGTTGTTAGCAGAGTCCTTTTCAGCCTCTTGTTCCTGTTTTGCTTTCTTAAGACTCTCCCACCTTTTTTCCGTGTGGAAATAATAATTTGATACCATCGGCACGCCGTTTTGAACAGCGAAGTCTTCGGCGCCTCTGCCAGTCATCAGCACATGAGGCGATTTTTCCAGGACCAAACGAGCCAGGCTTATTGGATTCTTTATGTGCATGACTCCGGTTACGGCGCCCGCTTCCAGGGTTTTGCCATCCATGATGGCTGCATCCAGCTCATTTGTGCCATCCGCCGTAAAAACAGCTCCTTTGCCGGAATTGAAGAGCGGAGAGTCTTCCATGACTTTGATCGTTGCCTCTACAGCGTCAAAACTGCTGCCGCCGGTCTTGAGAATTGCATATCCGGTTTGCAGGGCTTCACGCAGTTTGTCACGGTACGCCTTCTCCTGTTCTTCGGTTATCTTGTCACGAGAAATCGTCCCGGCGCCACCGTGAATTGCGATGGCGTAGGAGGTGTCTTCCGGGTTACTCTGCTGTGCCGGGAGGGCGCCTATGTTTGCGATCAATATGGCTAGAAAGATGGTTGTGGTAACAATGTTATGCATAAATTCCTCCCTCGCAGGTATGCTGTTAGATCGAGACTGTCTGGCGGACAGATGTGTGCTGAATTATAGCAAAACTAAACCTGAGTGTCAAGCATGACGGGAACAATTTTTTGTTGGATTTGTAGGCGGTTTGTGGTATATTTATGACTTATGTGACGCAACGATAAGCTGCTAGCCCAAGGAGATTTATCCCTGATGAAGTTAACCTCTGCCTTGCACAAGACCGAGATTTTTTTGACCTTGGCAACTGTTCTGTTTATGCCGATGACATCCGGCATAGCGCGGGCACAGAACGACGCCGAAGACAAAACGCCATACAATCCCAAGGCAGCCGATTTGGTTATCCAGGGCGCCATTCACGAGCTAAATGGCGAATACGAGAAAGCTTTGAACGCTTTCAATGAGGCTCTCATTTACGAACCCAATTCTGCGTCGATCTGCTACGCGGTGGCAAAAGATTACGTGCTGCTCGGCAAACTCGAGACTGCGATTCAGATGCTCAAAAGGAGTATTAGTCTGGACCAGGAGTTTCTGGAAAGCCGGCGCCTGCTGGCTACTATTTATCACCGCAGCGGTAGCATTGACCTCGCCGAAGCAGAATACCTGAAGATACTGCAAATCGATTCCACCAATGTTGACGCGCACATGCAATTGGGCGCCATTTATCAGTCGCGCAAGCAACATGAAAAAGCAGCAAAACATTACGAAGAGCTGGTTGACAGGGGGCGGGCAGATCATGAAATCCAATTTCAATTGGGACAGCTTTATTTCGAGTCGGAGAAATTTGATCGCGCATATAACGTCTTCAAAGATTACATAGAAGAGTATCCGGAGATGGAGCAAGGATATCTGGCGGTTGGCGCTGTCCTGATTGCACAGGAAGACACACTCGAGGCCATGCGGTGGTATGAGCGGGCGTATGCTGAGAACCAGGAGTTCAAGGCAGTGCGTGAAGAGCTTGCCAACATATTTGCAGCAAAAAACAGGTGGCGTGAGGCCATCGACTTATACAAGGAAGCTATCGCTGCGGATACAACAGATTTGATCTCCAAGATCAGGCTCGGCGAGCTTTACATTATGAAAGGCGACACCGCCGATGCGATCTATCTTTATGAAGAGATGTCAAGGGCCAACCCGAATGAATGGCGCGGACACTATAAATTGGGGCAATTATTTTCCTCCGCAGGTAAGTTTGAAGAGAGTATCGAGCATTTCGAAAAGATGTTTGAGCTGAATGCCAAGATCGCCGATCCGGATCCGTGGTTCCGGCTGGCTCTTGCCTATCAACAGCAGGGGGAGCTTGCAAAAGCCGAAGAAAGCTATCGCAAGGCACAATCTCTGGCGCCGCAACATCCCTGGACGAACTTCAATCTTGGCAACCTGTTGATGCAGCGCGGCAAGACCCGCGAAGCCATTGAATATCTGAATCAGGCGGTCGGGATCGATTCCGCCAA
>CAZVSL010000005.1:21320-28488 GCA_964629935.1 uncultured Calditrichaceae bacterium
CGCCAATGCCGGTTTCATGGGTACCCTGGCCTCGGCCTATGATGCAGTTGGTCAATATGAGAAGAGCGATTCGTTGTTCAGACGCGCGCTCGAAATCGAGCCGGAAAACGCCACGTTGTTGAACAATTACAGTTACAGCCTTGCTGAGCGAAAGCAGCGACTAAAAGAAGCTCTGAGCATGGCGGAGCGTGCTTTGGAAAAAGAGCCAGAGAATGGCGCGTTTCTCGATACCATCGGCTGGATTCATTATCAAATGAACGATTATGAACGCGCACTACATTACATAAAAAAATCAGTTGAAATTCGTGACAGTTCTGCGGAAGTGCTGGAGCATCTTGGCGATGTTTATGATAAGCTTGGACGAACAGAACTCGCCGTTCGGTACTGGAAGCAAGCGCAAGAGCTTGAGCCTGAAAGAGAAAGTGTTCTAATCAAATTGGGGATCAACTGATCATCGATTTCAATGTATCGGTGCGGCTCGCGCACAAAGGGGGTATCGCATCCGGTTTGACGCTATGCTTGCTGTTCTATCTGACCGCCGGGTGTGCGACCACGCCTCCCATCCCCGACATTACGAAAATCTCACCCGCACAGGTTCAGGCTAAGATTTCCCGAAATTTTTCCAAACTCGATAGCTTTGAAGGTCGGGCGCGAGTTATCATCGAGCTTCCCGGTGAAGGGTACAATGGCACCGCACGCGTTTTTATCAATTTGCCTGATTCCGTGTTTGTGAAAACAGAGGCCATTCTGGGAATCGACATCGGCGCTTTGTTTATGGATGCCCGCTACTTCGGCGCATACGCGCCGCGTGAAAATGTACTCTATTATGGTGAGACCGATATCCTCGATTTGCAAGACTTCCTGCAGGTTGAAATCGAAACCGATGAGCTGGTCGAAGTGCTGACCGGATTGGCTCAGGTGAATCTGGACAGCACCGTAACATTTGACTATGAAGCGGAGCAGCTTGTCGTGACGCGCAGAGTCAGTGATGGCGGCAAGCTTAAATTGTGGATCGATGCCAGAAAGTATGTCGTCATCAGAAGCGAATTGACGAACGCCCGCGGTGAGCTCACCTTGCTCAAAGAATATAGTCGGTTCGATACGGAAAAAGGCATTGTCCTGCCGCAGCTCATCAAAATAACACGGCCTCAGGCTCGCGAACGTCTGACGGTTTACTACACCAATCAGAAAATCAACGAATCGATCGACCCGCAGGCGTTTCGTCTTAAAACAGCAAAAAACGCCAAACGCGTCTACTGGGGTGACATCGTGCAGCCAGCGGTGCAAAGGCAGCGACCGAACAAATAAACAGACGAAACCGGATAAAATGGAGAAAGGAAAAGCGTGGATAAGGACAACCTGGATCTGTCTGTTGTCATTCCGTTGGTAAATGAGGAAGAATCTCTGGACGAGCTCTATGCCAGAATAAAAGGCGTTCTTGCAACGCTCGACCTGACCTCCGAGATCATTTTTGTTGATGATGGATCGACCGACAACTCCATGACAATTTTGACCCGGCTACACCAAAAGGATCCACAGGTGCGCGTTTTCCAGTTTCGCAAAAATTATGGCAAGTCGGCTGCATTACAACAAGGCTTCCGGGCCGCGCGCGGCAACGTGATCATCACCATGGATGCGGATTTGCAAGACGACCCCGATGAGATTCCGCAACTGCTGGCCAGGATCAAATCTGGCTATGATCTCGTTTCCGGATGGAAAAGAGACCGCAAAGACCCATTTATCAAACGCAATACCTCCAAACTATTCAATCGCGTTACCTGCATGATGACCGGTCTGAAAATCCACGATATCAACTGTGGGCTCAAGGCGTATCGACGGGAAGTGACTGATACCATCAGAGTTTATGGGCAGCTTCATCGCTTTCTACCGGTGCTTGCGCAGTGGGAGGGATTTCTTGTGGGCGAGATCCCGGTCAAACACCATGCACGCAAATATGGCAGTACGAAGTTTGGCGTTTCCCGTTTTACCGCCGGTTTTTTTGACCTGATAACCGTTTTGTTTATCACACGTTATACTAAGCGACCTTTACATCTCTTTGGTTTCGTGGGGCTTGTTTCATTCATTTTTGGTCTGATTATCAGCATTTGGCTGGCCTTTGAACGTATATTCTATCAAAAATATTTGTCCAACCGGCCCTTGCTGTTTCTTGGCATTCTCGCGATCATCGTGGGGGTACAATTTGTATCCATCGGCTTGCTGGGTGAAATGATAACCGAGGGCAGGAAAGGGCAAATCGATTACTCAGTCAAAAAAATTTTGGAATAAGCCTCATGATCGTTCGCAGCAAAGCGCCTTTGAGACTTGGACTCGCTGGCGGGGGAACCGACGTTTCGCCTTATAGCGACCAATACGGTGGTTATGTATTGAACGCCACCATCGACATGTACGCGTATTGTACCATCGAAGTCACCCATAACGACCGCATTGAAATCTTCGCTGCGGACCAGAATAAGTTGGTTGAGTCGCCGGCCATCCCGCAACTGGAAATCGATGGTAAGCTGGATTTGCACAAAGGCGTCTACAATCGGATTGTGCGCGATTACAACAACGGCCAGCCGTTGTCGTTTCGCATGACAACTTACTCCGATGCGCTCGCCGGTTCCGGCCTTGGCTCTTCTTCTACGATGGTTGTCGCGATCTTGACTGCCTTTGTCGAGTGGCTCAACCTGCCGTTTGGTGAATATGACATTGCGCATCTGGCGTACGAAATCGAGCGCCACGATATTGGACTTTCGGGCGGCAAGCAGGACCAGTATGCCGCGACTTTCGGCGGCTTCAATTTCATGGAGTTCTATGACAACGACCGCGTCATAGTCAATCCGCTGCGGATCAAGCAGTGGATTCTGGATGAGCTGGAGACGTGCATGGTGCTCTATTTTACGGGCGTATCACGCGAATCGGCTAAAATCATAGATGAGCAGACACGCAATGTGACAGAGAAAAAGCAACGCTCCATCGATGCCATGCATGCATTGAAAGCCGACGCCATGGTTATGAAAGAAGCGTTGCTCAAGGGGGAAATGAGTCGCTTCGCACAGTATCTCAGCAAATCCTGGGAAGCCAAGAAGAATATGGCCAACACCATCACCAACAGTGAGATCGATGAGTTGTACCAGGCGGCATTGGATGCGGGCGCCATTTCCGGCAAGATTTCAGGCGCGGGCGGCGGCGGTTTCATGATGCTGATTGTCGAGCCGACTCGCAAGGTCAATGTCATGCAACGATTGGGTGAGTACCGCGGTAAGGCATTTCAGGTGCACTTTACAAAGCAGGGCTCAGTTGCATGGACGATTCTTTAAAGTCATTCATCCAAAGCGAAATTCGTAAATCTCTCGAGGTTAAGCAACGTCTGCACGACGATGCACACATCGTCGCGCAGATCGGTCAAGTCGCCAGGCTGTTGGCAAGGGCGCTCAAGGCCGGCAACAAGATACTTCTGGCCGGCAACGGTGGTTCGGCAGCGGATGCGCAGCATATTGCCGCGGAGCTGGTTGGCCGCTTTAATCTCGAGCGTCAGGCGATGCCGGCCCTCGCCTTAACCACAGACACCTCTATTCTGACGGCCGTTGCCAATGACGTCAACTTCGATGCGGTTTTTGCACGCCAAATTGAGGCGCTGGGCCAGGCCGGCGACATATTCGTCGCCATCTCGACTTCAGGAGATTCTCAGAATATATTGACTGCCATCGAAATGTGCCGGCGCAAAGGCATAAGGGTGATGGGTTTGACCGGGGAGTCCGGCGGCCAAATGGCCTCAGCTTGCGACGAATGCATTTGCGTACCTTCAGGGCACACTGCGAATATTCAGGAAAACTATATCCTCGTCGGGCACATCCTTTGTGCTATCCTTGAAAAATCACTATTTGGGGGGAATTAGATTATGGATGCAATTATTCTGGCAGGCGGGTTCGGCACGCGCCTGCAGTCTGTGGTTTCTGACTTGCCAAAGCCAATGGCGCCCATCGATGGGCAGCCTTTTCTCGACTATTTGCTCAATTATGTGAGTCAGTGGCAGGTAGAGCACGTTATAATGGCGACCGGCCATCTGCACAAGAAAATCGAGTCACATTATGGTGAGGCATACAAAAATCTGAAAATCAGTTATTCTGTCGAGCGCGAGCCGCTGGGAACCGGCGGTTGCATCAAGCGGGCTTTGGCGCAAGCGGTTTCCCGGCACGTGCTTATTCTCAACGGCGACACCTTTTTCGATGTTGATATCAACACGATGTTGCAGACGCATCAGGAATGTGGCGCTGACCTGACCATCGCGCTCAAGCCCATGCGCGATCTGTCTCGCTACGGTGTGGTCAGATTTGAGAACAGCCGCATCACCAGTTTCGAAGAGAAAAAGAAAGTACCCTTCGGCCATATCAATGGCGGGGTATACATAGCCAGAAGAGATCTGTTTGCCAGGTTTAACATGCCAGAAGCGTTTTCCCTGGAACAGGACTTTCTGAAGCGTCACATTTCGGACCTCAACATTCACGCCTTCCTCTCGGATACATACTTCATCGATATTGGCGTCCCTGCTGACTATGACAGAGCACAAAAAGAGTTGCCCCAGCATGACCAAAGCCCTGTTTCTTGACCGCGATGGGGTCATCAACAAGGATATCAACTACCTTTACCGCAAAGAAGATTTTGAATTTATCGACGGGGTCTTTGACCTGGCGCGAGCTTTCGCGACTGCCGGCTTTGAGATTTTTGTCATAACCAACCAGGCCGGCATTGCGCGTGGCTATTATGCAGAATCGGATTTTCACAAACTAACTGAGTGGATGGTTGAACAGTTCAAGCGTCGCGATGTTGCCATCCGCAAGGTGTATTTTTGCCCCTATCACAAAACCGCCGGTATCGGCGGGTACAAACGCGAATCCTTTTACCGCAAGCCCAATCCCGGCATGATTCTGCAAGCGCGGGATGAGTTCGATCTCGATTTGCCCGCCTCCTGTCTCGTCGGCGACAAAGAAAGCGATATCGAGGCGGGTCTTAACGCCGGCGTTGGCACAAACGTACTTTTCGCGCCTGAAAGGCCCGGGGTTGCGACGAAAGCTGACATGGTCATTCATTCATTACGATCTCTGCCGGAGTTGCTGGACCTGAAATGAAAATCGCACTTTTGTCGACGGCCTATCCACTGCGCGGCGGCATTGCGCAACACGCCGGCAGCCTCTACAAAAAACTCGTGGAACAAGGGCATTCCGTAACGGTTATCACCTTCAAACGCCAGTACCCGGCCCTGCTCTTTCCAGGCAAAACTCAGTTTGAAACCGGCAGTGATGAAACGTTCAGGATTCCGTCAGAGCCGATAATGGATTCAATTGGCCCGTGGACATGGTGGGCAGCGGCAAGACGGTTGCGGCAGATTCAGCCGGATTTGGTCGTCGTGAATTTTTGGATGCCGTTCTTCGCTCTTTGTCTCGGTACAATCTGCCGGCTGGCAAAAAGGTGGACGACCGCCAAAATCCTGTACCTTTGTCATAACATCATTCCACATGAAAAGCGACCTGGTGATATCGCGCTTATCAGATTTGCTTTCCGGCATGCGGATACTTTTATCGTACAGTCAAAAGTGGTTGAACGGGACTTGCTGCAACTGATACCTGACGCCGACTACCAGGTTGTTCCACACCCGGTTTACGACATCTTTGGCGATCTCGTCGAACAGCGTGAAGCCAGGCAAATGCTCAATATCGAGGCGGAGCGGGTGCTGCTGTTTTTCGGTTACGTCCGCACCTACAAGGGGCTGGATTGGCTGCTCATGGCAATGCCGGCTATTATCGAGAAGCTCCCCGTCAGGCTTCTCGTCGTGGGTGAATTCTATGACGACGAAGCTCGCTATCGGCGTATGATAGAAAATCTCGGCATTTCCCGGGCGGTGAAGATCGTTTCGGACTTTGTGCCAAGTGAAGAAGTGCCCACCTATTTTTCCGCTGCCGATGTTGTGGTGCTGCCGTATAAGTCAGCAACGCAAAGCGGCATTGTGCAGCTTGCCTACCATTTTAACAAACCATGTATCGTGACAGATGTGGGCGGACTGGCAGAAGTCGTCATAAATGGCGTAACCGGCTTTGTTGTGCCGCCAGAAAAGCCGGAAGAAATTGCAAAAGCCGTGCTGCGGTTTTACAGCGAGAATAAGTCCGGGGAATTTTCCCGCAACGTCAGCATTGAAAAAAGAAAGTACACTTGGGAGCGGATGGTTGATGCAGTTCTGGCGAGCGCAACGAATGCAAAGCATCCTTGAGCTAATGCAAAGATTCGCTGTTGCACTGTTCCGGATTATTGGCTAAATTATCGAATACAATATGAACGTACCTGACGAAACCTATGACCATGCCTTCTCCAGAAACAAAACCTATCACACTTACCCCGGAAGTGTCAAGCGAAATTGAGCAGATAGTTGCCCATTCTCAGACATTCAGTTCTGTTGAACAGTACGTTAATTTCGTTCTGGAGGCGCTGCTTTTCGATGGCTCTGAAAGAGATAGCCCGCAGGAACAGCAGCAGGTGCGCGAACGACTCAAAGCCCTGGGTTACCTCTAATTGCTGAGCCAGCGCCCTGACATCGTTCTGATCACCGCCGACTCCTTGCGTGCGGATCGGCTGGGTTGTTATGCCAACAACCAACCGATTTCGCCGAATCTCGATATGCTTGCAGCTCAGAGCTTTCGGTTTGCTCGTGCGTTCAGCGACGGACCGAATACGCCGCACGCGTTTCCCGGCATCCTCGCCGGTAGAAGCGCACTGCTTTCACGCAAGCTGGGGCTTTTCGATGTATCCATAACCCTGGCTGAGCATCTTCAACGCCATGGCTACAATACTATCGGATTCAACGCCGCCAATCCTTACCTGTCCCGCCACTTCCGCTATGACCGCGGCTTCGCATATTTCCAAGATTATATCGAGCTCGATACCGACAGTTTGCCGAACCAACGTCATTTGCAACGTAACCAGAAGCATGCACCGCACGGGCAGCAGGCCGCTTCGCGCATCAGTATTCCGGCGCTCGATATCGAACAGTATGCCCTGTCTGAAGCGAGCATTCGCGCCAAGGCGAGCCTGGAAAACCAGTTCACAGCCGATGTCTGTAAAAAATTGCGTCAGCGTAGCGGCGCTCCCTTTTTTCTCTGGGTGCATTACATGGATT
>CAZVSL010000005.1:28498-32153 GCA_964629935.1 uncultured Calditrichaceae bacterium
TACCTGCCGCAACCCGAGTGGCAGACAGCGCTCGGCATCGCGCCCATATCTCGCGAGGAGAATCGCAGATTGAATGTGCACGTGCGCGAAAACATGGCGTTGTCCCCGGATGACTTAGCGCGCTTGCGCAATCTGTATGCTGCCGCCGTCCGGCAACTGGATGCCAGAGTAGGGGAGCTGTTGCGCGAGCTGCAGGAGCGGGAGTTGCTGGATGATGCGCTGCTCATTTTCACCGCTGACCATGGAGAAGAGTTCATGGAGCATGGTGATCTGCAGCACAAATCAAAACTATACGACGAGCTCCTGCACGTTCCGCTCATGATAAAGCGTCCGTTTCAGCGGGAAGGCGCTGTGGTGCAGGACATGGTGAGCTTGTTGCAACTTGCGCCTGCCATCGCCGACCTTGCGTACCTCAAGAATCCGTTCATGCATCATCCTCTTTTCCGGAAGCCTGCTGCAAGGCCTGTGTTCAGTGCCGCCAGCTATGGCGCCAATGGCGGGCCGCCCGTGGAGGGCGACATGTTTCGTACAGACTGCATGCCAAAAGTTTACGGCTGCCGAAGTGAACGGTATAAGGTCGTTTATGATACAGGCCGGAAACGGTATCGCGCGTTCAACTTGCTTGAGGATCCGCCCGAACAAAGGAGCAGAGACCAAAACGATGATAATGAAGCCAGAAGACTTGCCGGATTGCTTGCGAGTCGGGTACAGGAGCTGGAAAAAATGCGCATACGGGAGCAAGTAGGTCGATTGCGACAGGAAAGCGCCATTTCGGAATTGACCCATGCCGTATGAGTTTCACCACGATCCCCGCAGAAAATGGGATCAGCAATATCTCACCACTCGGGATCACATTATCCCGTTTATCGAACGCCATTTCCATTTACCCGCACGAGCCAAAGTTCTGGAAGTTGGCTGCGGCGAAGGCGGCGTGTTGAAAGCGTTCTGCGAGCGCGGGCATGTCTGCTATGGCCTTGACATTGCGGCGCACCGAATCGAGAATGCAAAAACAATGTTGCAAGAAGAGGTGGACAGCGGCAAAGTCGAGTTCTATGCGGCTGACGTGCATGACACAAGTGTATTCGGTCATCTCGCCGGTCAAATCGACCTTCTGATTCTCAAAGACGCCATCGAACATATCTACGAGCAGGAAAAAATCCTGCAAGTGTTGCATAAGTTTGTTAAGCAGGGCGGCGCGGTTTTCCTGGCCTTTCCGCCCTGGTGGAATCCCTTTGGCGGCCACCAGCAGCTCGCTGACTCGGTACTGCGATTCGTTCCCTGGGTTCATATTCTGCCCAGGCCCGTTTACCGCTCAATTTTGCGACTGTTTGGCGAAAGCCAGGACAAGATAGCGGGTTTGATGGAAATATATGACACCAGACTATCGATCAACAAATTCGAACGCTTGCTGAAGGCAACGCACTGGCGCGTTCGAAAACGCCAGTTTTTCTTGCTCAATCCCATCTACGAATACAAATTCGGGATCAAAGGACGCAAACAAAGCACCGTGGTCAGTCGAATACCGTTTGTCCGCGATTTCCTGTCCACGGGCGTGTACTACATCGTCCAGGATTGACCATGCTTGAATCTCAGGAACATTCCGTGGCAGCCAATTGTTGAGTTGGGAAGGCGCCCGGGTTTAATGTCACAGTCAGGAAGCCGATAATGGTGTAAGAACTGGCATTACTTCGATAAATGCGATTTTTCAAAAAGTGTGAAGCTCAGGATTTGCAACGTTTCAAAGTCATATTGATATTTTTTACGGTTTGTTGTATTAGCCCGCTTGTATTCAAGCTTTATAGCAACGGACCCAAATTTGGAGCCAGGACGGACTGCGGCGAACTCGAGCAAATCCGGGTCCGTGAAGCCTCAGGTCTTGCGGCCAGCCGTAAGAATGCGGGCATTCTCTGGACACACAATGATTCCGATAGCCGTGCACGCATTTTTGCGCTTGATTCTACCGGCAAACATGTGGCCGAGTTTGTGCTGCCCGGCGTTCGCTGTCGTGACTGGGAGGATATAGCAGTGGCGCCCGGACCCGTGGCAGGTGAAAGCTACCTCTACATCGGAGATATAGGCGACAATCTGGGACGCTACGATGTCAAATATATTTACCGAATTCCTGAGCCGGTATTGGGCGCCGCCTCTGGTCCCATCTCTGGCAACCTGGAAGGCGTCGAAACCATTGCCTTTCGCTTTCCTGATGGCAAAAGAGACGCAGAGACATTGATGGTCGACCCTCTGACGCGTGATATCTATGTCGTCAGCAAGCGGGAATCGCGTGTTCGTGTGTATCGCGCTGCCTTTCCACAACAGACAGAAGGAATCACCATCCTGGAACATGTCGGTGAGGTTGGGCTCACAAACGTGGTAGCAGGAGATATCTCTGGCTCCGGGCTTGAAATATTGCTTAAAACTTACGATCATGTGTATTACTGGCGACGGAGCGCCGAAATGTCTTTGCCGCAGGCGCTGGCAAGCCAACCTGTGGCCTTGCCGTACATTCTTGAGCCGCAGGGTGAAGCGATCTGCTGGGATATCGGCGGCGCTGGTTATTACACCACAAGTGAGGAGCCGGGAGGCATACCTGCGCATCTGTACTACTATCCTCGCTTGTCGTCCGGGCAGAAGCCCTGAAGAATCAATCTTTTCAATATTTCGGCAGCCATGTTTTCCTTTAAGACGAAAGTCGCAAACGTGCTATATGGTGCAGCGTGTTTCATGCTGCTGTTTCATATTTCCTGCTCGAAGTCACCTCTTGATCCCGACGATTCCGGCGACAGGGGGGATGGCCCGGTTGATCCGGTTCTTTCCGATAGCACCGAGTTTTACACGTACCAGATTGTGAACCAATACCCCCATGATCCCGACGCTTTTACCCAGGGCCTGGTGCTTGACAACGATACGTTGTTCGAAGGCACGGGGCTGCGCGGCAGCTCAACGCTACGACGCGTCGACCTGATTACCGGCGCGGTGCTGCAGCAGCACGATCTTGAATCACGCTTTTTTGGCGAAGGCATCACGGTGTTTGAAGACAGGATCATCCAACTGACTTGGACGTCACGCACCGGATTCGTCTATGACAAAGTGAGCTTTACGCAACAGCAGGAGTTTTCGTATGACACCGAAGGTTGGGGAATTACGCACGACGGCACGAATTTGATCATGAGCGACGGCAGTGCCACTTTGTACTTTCTCGATCCCGAAACCTTCGAAAAGCTAGATGAGGTGTCGGTGCGATATGAAGACGAACCCGTTCGCAATCTCAATGAGCTCGAATATATCGAGAACCACATCTTTGCAAACGTCTGGCTAACCGACCGGATCGCTATTATCAACCCTGTGAGCGGCGAGGTTGTGAGCTGGCTTGATCTGGCAGGACTCTTGCCTGCCAATGAACGGGCCGCTGCTGATGTGCTCAACGGTATCGCTTTTGATAGCGACACAAATCACCTCCTGGTCACCGGTAAACTCTGGCCCCGGCTTTTCGAGATCATGCTCGTTCCCGAAAACGAGCCATTGCTCCTGGCAGACAGCAAGCCACATAAATAGTGTCTGGCCGAAAACTCACTTATTTCGTCATTCCGGCATGCTTTAAGCGGAACCCATTTGCGGTCACGCAGAAGATTGCCGCTTACAATCCGCGGGAATGACC
>CAZVSL010000006.1:0-26588 GCA_964629935.1 uncultured Calditrichaceae bacterium
CCCGACACTCCAGCAGCGGTCCGAAGCGGATAGCGGCTCAAAAAGCTGGCGCTTTGGCTGCAATCGGTGTGGTCCGAGACGAGCAGTTGTCGCACATTGGCTGGCCGGCGCTGCGCAATTTTCTGAGCTCAGAAAAAATAACCCTGGCAGATAACAACAGCACCAACGACGAGAGTGATGCTTTCCCGGCCGTCCTGGTTACTCCAGAAGTGGGTGAGCTCATTTTCTCCCGTGAACACAGGGACTATACAGCCGTGGATAGTGCAGCCACGGCGGGCGCCACACGGCCGTTCACGATGACAAAAAGGCTCGAGTTGACCATATTCTTTGAGAGTGGGATCATCACAGACAACAATGTCGTGAGCTTGCTGCCGGGCTCGGACCCACAGCTCAAAGATGAAGTCGTGGTTCTAACGGCACACTACGACCATATTGGCGTCGGTACGCCGGTTGCCGGTGATTCGATCTATAACGGTGCTGCTGATAACGCCTCAGGTACCTCCGGGTTGTTAGAGCTGGCCGAAGCATTTGCCTCCCTACCCAAAGCGCCACGGCGCTCGCTGCTGTTTCTGGCTGTAACTGCGGAGGAAAAAGGTCTGCTTGGCTCGGAATACTACGTCAACCATCCCATTTTTCCGCTCGAAACCACGGCGGCGAATATCAACCTGGATATGATCGGTATCGGAGATACCACAGCTCTGGTGGTTTATGGTATCGAGCGTTCCACGCTGGGCGAAAACATTCGCCGCGCCGCCAAAACAGTCGGCCTGGAAATCTGGCAAGATGACATGCCGGAACAACGGGTCTTCTATCGCAGCGACCATTTCAATTTTGCCAAAAAAGGCGTGCCGGCGATTTTCCCGAGCTTTGGTATCAAACGGGAGGATTTCTCCGAGTTTACACAATTCTATCATAAACCTTCAGACGAGACGGATCTGGCCTGGCTCAACTATGATTACATGGAAAAGCATGTCAAGGTCGTATTTCACGCTGCCCTTCAAGTTGCCAATTCTGATGAAGCGCCGCGATGGCAGCCAGGCGACGAGTTTGGAAAAATCCGACAGAAAGTGGAGAGTAATGCCAGGTAGTCCAATTTTGCATTTTTTAGATGCCAATTTCCGGATTCCCCTTTACGAATTATCCTATTGCAATGATTTCCATAATAGTTTAAATTAGCTTCCCGCCATAATCTCATTTATGTACAGGATGTCTTAAGTAAGGAGGTTCGACATGAGTAAGTATGCCTTTCCCGACACAGTCGTATCGACTGATTGGGTCAGTAAGCATCTGAACGACTCAAAAGTTGCCGTTGTGGAAGTAGACGTGGACACCAAGGCGTATGAAGAAGGCCATATTCCGGGTGCAATCGGCTGGAATTGGCAAACGCAGCTCTGTGATACGTTGCAGCGCGATATCATCCCGCCGGAGAAACTCAAGGAGCTGCTCGAGGACAGCGGTGTCAGCAACTATACCACAGTTGTGTTGTATGGCGACAACAACAACTGGTTCGCCGCCTGGGCGCTGTGGCAGCTTAAAATGTACGGCCACAAAGATGTTCGTATTATGGATGGCGGCCGTAAGAAGTGGCTGGCTGAAGGCAGAGAAGTTACGACGGATGCTCCAAATATCAAAAAGGCGACCTACGCCGCCGCCGGGGTTGATGAGTCCCAACGCATGAAGTTGCCGGAACTCATGGGTATCTATAAGAATCCCGATACCGTGCTTGTGGACGTGCGTTCTGCCGATGAGTTTACCGGGAAAATTCTCGCGCCTCCCGGTTTGCCCGAAACCTGCCAGCGTGGCGGTCACATCCCGGGCGCCAGGAACATCGGCTGGGCGCTGGCTTGCAATGACGACGGTACCTTTAAGAGCTATGATGAGCTTAAGGCGCTCTATGAAAACCAGGGCGTGACGCCGGACAAAGACGTTGTCACCTATTGCCGCATTGGTGAGCGCTCCAGCTTGACCTGGTTTGTGCTAAAGTACTTGCTCGGCTACGACAAAGTCCGCAACTATGACGGCTCCTGGACAGAATGGGGTAACCTGGTCGGAGCGCCGGTTGAGCGCGGAGCCTAGCCATGCCTGCGACAGAAGACTACAAGGTTGAAGAAACTCAGATCAAAGGCGCGCCGGTCACTGTGACCACCTACAAGATTGGCCAGACCTACTACTGCCATATCAGCAACAAAGATCCCGGCGCAACCATCGCGCGGGCGCAGGGCGCCAATCTTGACGAGGCGCGCAAACTGGCTATGGCAAAGTGTGAAGAACGATTGTGAAGATCGGAATTCCTGATACTTTGGCCAGAAGTTGAGGATGATCACAATTAGCCAACGGCAGTTTTCGAGGAGAACCAGATGCAGCAACCAAATGTAGCTATTGTCGGAGCAACCGGAATGGTCGGCCGTACTTTTGTTAACATTCTTGCAGAACGCAATTTTCCCGTAGGCGAGCTGCGGCTTTTGGCCTCCCCACGGTCCGCAGGAACAACCATGCTATTTCGAGGCGCAGAGCACACAGTAGAAGCGCTCGATAAGCATTCCTTTGCTGGCATCGACATTGCGCTGTTTTCCGCTGGCGCAAGTATCAGCCGTGATTTCGCGCCCATTGCTGCTGATGCCGGCGCAACCGTTATCGATAATAGTAGTTGCTGGCGTATGCATGCTGAGGTGCCGCTTATCGTACCGGAAGTCAATGCAAATGCGCTCGAACCACACCACAGGATTATCGCCAATCCCAACTGCTCGACCATACAAATGGTTGTGGCGCTGAAACCGTTGCACGATCTCGCCGGCATCCAGCGAGTGGTAGCCTCCACTTATCAGGCTGTATCCGGCAAAGGCAAGGCTGCAGTGGATGAAATGCTGCAGCAGAGCCGACAGTACCTGGCTGGTGAGGAAATCGAAGCAAAAGAATTTCCACATCAAATCGTCTACAATGCCCTGCCACACATCGACGTCTTTGGGGATGACGGCTACACCAGGGAAGAACAGAAGATGGTCAACGAAACGCGCAAGATTATGGCCGAGCCCGACTTGCGGGTTTCGGCAACGTGTGTGCGTATCAGCGTCCATACAGGCCATTGTGTGAGTGCAAATATCGAATTTGCGCAACCGATCGACCCGGCCGAAGCGCGTGATGCGCTTGCTCGCTTTCCCGGTGTTCGCGTCCTGGATGAGCCGGCAAATAATATCTATCCGACCCCGGTAGATTCAGCCAATAAGGATGAGGTGTTTGTCGGCCGCATTCGCCAGGACCCATCCGTTGAACATGGCTTGAATGTGTGGATTGTCTCCGATAATCTGCGAAAGGGCGCGGCGCTCAACACCATCCAAATCGCCGAACTGCTTGTCAGATGACCTGCCTTGCGCTTTCCGTGCGGTCATTATCACTTTCTTGTGCACAGGACTTCACGAAGCCCGAGACCAGCTTCTCAACACGTAAACACATTGACACACTAACAAAATCCGACCATCTGTCCTTTCCATTTGGACCTCGGCGCCATAGTTAGCTGTTGACTATTTTGCAAAAATTGTTTAATTGCCATTGGACAAAGATAAGCGAAAAGTAAGGAGATGTTATAGATGAGCCAACAGGTTGCCGGCAACTACTTGCACAAAATCTCTGTAAACGGCGAGACAGATATCGAAGAAACTCAGGAATGGCTTGAGGCGCTCGAAAATGTCATTCAGTTCAAGGGCGCTGAACGAACCATTTACCTGCTCAATAAGCTCGTTGAAAAAGGTTACAGCGAAGGCATCCGTCTGCCTTTCACTGCCAATACGCCCTATATCAACACCATTCCCGTTGAGCAACAGCCGGAATTTCCCGGAAACCGCATGATCGAGCGCCGCATCAAGTCAATCATTCGATGGAATGCCATGGCCATGGTGGTACGGGCGAATATCAAGGATCCGGGTATCGGAGGCCATATATCTACCTATTCATCAGCAGCCACCTTATACGAAGTCGGCTTCAATCACTTCTTCCGGGCAAAAGGCAAGGATTTCGGCGGCGACCAAATCTATTTCCAGGGCCATGCTTCGCCGGGTATCTATGCTCGTGCTTTTGTTGAGGAGCGATTGAGTGCAAAGCAATTGGAGAACTTTCGCCGCGAGCTGCAAAAAGGCGGCGGCCTACCCTCCTATCCGCACCCCTGGCTTATGCCTGATTTCTGGGAGTTTCCGACTGTATCCATGGGCCTGTCTCCGATCACCGCGATTTATCAGGCGCGTTTCAATCGTTACTTGCATGACCGCGGTATTAAAGATACCAGCAAAAGTCATGTCTGGGCATTTCTCGGTGATGGTGAGACGGATGAGCCTGAAACACTTGGCGCCATCACCCTGGCTGCGCGTGAGCAGCTTGACAATCTGGTTTTTGTTATCAATTGCAATCTGCAGCGTCTCGATGGTCCCGTACGCGGCAATGGTAAAATCATTCAGGAGCTGGAAACAGTATTTCGTGGCGCCGGCTGGAATGTCATAAAAGTCATCTGGGGAGATGATTGGGACCCGCTGCTGGAAAAGGATAAGACCGGTCTCCTGGTGCAGCGCATGAATGAAGTCGTCGATGGCCATTTCCAAAAATATGTGGTGGAAGACGGCGCCTATATCCGCGACCATTTCTTCGGCAAGCACCCTGAATTGTTGAAGCTGGTCGAACACATCTCTGATCAGAAGATCCAGAAGCTGCGCCGCGGCGGCCATGATCCTGAGAAGGTATATGCGGCCTACAAAGCTGCGATTGAAAACCAGGGCAGCCCCACTGTAATTCTGGCTAAGACCATCAAAGGATACGGTCTTGGAGAGGCGGGCGAGGGTAAAAACATCACGCACCAGCAGAAAAAACTGAATGAGGAAGAGCTGCGAGAGTTCCGCGACCGCTTTGATATTCCCATTCCAAATTCCAAGATCCAGACCGCGCCATTCTATAAGCCCGACGAAACCAGCCTGGAGGCCGAGTACTTGCGCGAACGCCGCCATGCACTCGGCGGCTTTGTGCCCTCCCGTACAACCGTCTCCGTTAATATCGAAATGCCGAAGGAAGATGCCTTCAAAGAGTTCTATGGCGGCTCTGACCGCGAGGTGTCTACGACTATGGCTTTTGTGCGCATGCTGAGCAATTTGATGAAAGACAAAGAGATAGGCAAACGCATCGTCCCTATCGTCCCTGATGAAGCGCGCACATTTGGTATGGAATCGTTGTTCCGCCAGTTTGGCATTTACTCACACGTGGGACAAGTATACGAGCCTGTTGATGCGGACACGTTTTTGTACTATCGCGAAGAAAAGGATGGACAAATTCTTGAAGAGGGCATTACAGAAGCTGGCTCGATGGCCTCGTTCTCGGCCGCCGGCACTGCCTATTCGACCCACGGCGAAGTCATGATTCCCTTTTTCATTTTCTATTCCATGTTTGGTTTTCAGCGTGTGGGTGATTTGATCTGGGCGTTCGGCGACCTGCGCGGCCGCGGTTTTCTGCTCGGCGCAACCTCCGGCCGGACTACCCTGAATGGGGAGGGACTCCAGCATGAAGATGGCCACAGCCATGTGCTTGCCAGCACCATCCCGAACTTGCTGACTTATGATCCGACCTTCGCCTACGAAATCGCCGTGATTGTGCAGGAAGGCATGCGACGCATGTATGGCCAGGAAGAGGATATTTTCTACTACATCACCCTTGGCAACGAAAATTATCCCATGGCGGCCATGCCTGAAGATACTCGCGAAGGCATCCTGCGCGGTCTCTACAAATTCAGAGCGGCCGATAACCCCCGGGCAAAAGGCGTGCATAAGGCTCACATCTTTGGCAGTGGTTCTATTTTACGTGAAGCGCTGCGAGCGCAGGAAATTCTGGCGGAAAAATACAAAGTCGCCGCAGACGTCTGGAGTGCGACCAGCTATAAGGAATTACGTCGCGACGCCCTTGAGGTAGAGCGCTGGAACTTACTGCATCCCACCAAGAAGCCGAAGAAACCCTATGTCGTAAGGTTGCTTGAGAAGCAGCAAGGCCCATTTGTCGCCGCCACCGACTATATGAAAATGGTGCCCGAGCAAATTGGGCGTTGGGTTCCCGGCGGCATCTATGCGCTTGGGACGGACGGATTTGGCCGCAGCGACACCCGCCAGGCGTTGCGCCGCTTTTTCGAAGTCGACGCCGAGTGCATTACCATTGCAGTGCTCAGCCAGCTTGCAAAACAAGGCAAAATAAAAACTGAGCAGGTGCAAAAAGCCATCGATGAGCTTGGTGTTGACCCGGACAAACCCGACCCGGTGACAACCTGAATTGTGGCGTAAGCGTGTCGCTTGCGAGTCCGCATTGCGTCGCGGGTTCGAAATCGAAGCCGAGTATGGCTGTCTTTACCGGCAAGGTCGTATGGCGAGAGCCAACAAGGTCACTACTTAAGAAATGAGGCAAACTTATGCTGAAAGAAGGGCAGGCTGCTCCGGATTTCACCCTGAAGAATGATCGCGATGAGACCGTCAAGTTGACGGATTTCAAAGGCAAGAATGTGGTGCTTTATTTCTACCCAAAAGACGATACCTCAGGCTGCACCAAAGAAGCGTGCGGTTTTCGGGATATCAAGTCGGAATTTGATGCTGCGGGCGCTGTTATCCTGGGCGTCAGTCCGGATAGCGTAAGCTCGCATCAGAAGTTTCGGGACAAATACAACCTGACGTTTCCACTCCTGAGCGATGAAAGTAAGGAAGTGGTACAGCAATACGGCGTCTGGAAAGAAAAAAGCATGTATGGCCGCAAGTACATGGGTGTGGAACGCACGACTTTTGTTATCGATTCAAATGGCATGCTGCGCAAAATCTTTCCGAAAGTGAAAGTAGACCAGCATCCGCAGGTGGTTCTCGATGTTGTGAGATCACTTGAGGCCGACAAAACCGCTTAACATGCCAACTGTCCATCTCATCGACGCCAGTCCCTATATTTTTCGCGCCTACTATTCTATTCCCACAAAAATCGTTGCCCCGGATGGTCGAACGATAAATGCTGTCTACGGCTATCTCGACTTTCTGATTCAGGTGGTCAAACGGGAGCAACCGACTCACATTGCCGTCGCTTTTGACGGCAGCCTGACAACTTCCTTTCGCAATGAGATTTATCCCGAGTACAAGGCGCAGCGCGACCAGCCGCCGGAAGAACTAAAGCAGCAAGTCGTCGTCTGCCGCGATGTAACTGCAGCCATGGGCATGGCATCGTTTATCGATGACAGATTTGAATCTGACGACCTGATCGGAACGCTGGTTACGCAGCTTGTCGCGCAGGGCGCCGATTGCGTCATCATTTCAAGCGACAAGGATTTCACGCAACTGGTGAATACAAAAGTGAAACTTTGGGATTTTGCCCGCGATGAATGGTACGAACCCGAACGCGTACAGGCGAAATTTGGCGTGCCGCCCGCCCAAATTGTAGATCTGCTGGCTTTGATGGGCGACTCCGTGGACAACATTCCTGGCGTCAAGGGCGTGGGACCCAAGGCAGCAGGGGCGCTTCTAACAGAATTTGGCAGCATCGAAAGTATTTATCAGAGTCTCGATGAAGTTGAGTGTATGCAGATACGCGGTGCAAAGTCATTGCGCAGCAAACTGGAAGCGGACCGTGAGATGGCTTTCATTTCGAAAGAGCTGGTAACGATTGCAACGGAAGCGCCCTTGAAAAAAAGTATGACCGAACTTCGCTATTCCGGAGCCAATGAGAAAATGGTGGAATCTATGTTCCGTGAATTGGGTTTTACCGGCATCAGACAGAGAATCCCGCGTTGGCAGAAGTAGCGGTGATTTTGGTCATTTTCGTGGCTGATAGGTAGGACGGGCGCCTAGAAATGGTTTGCTTTTTTCAGGTCGTTCGGTTATATTAATAAGCTTCAAACAATCCATTCCTGATGAATTAAACGTCGATTTTGCTTGATCTTATGAAGCGAACAGCATGCTTTTGCACTCTGACAGCCCAATCGCCGGTCTGCCGGATCAAGCCAGATAGGAGATTGTATGAAAGAAGATGAAATCAGACGACTGGTTAAGATCGTAGAAGAAAGCAATATCGGAGAAATCGAGATAACTCAGTCGCGCTGGGGAAAGCGTACGATCAAAATATCGAGGACCCTCGCTGCTAACTCCCATTTTACCAATTCTTCGCCGCCGCAAACAATTCAGGCTTCAACGTCGCCGCAGCCCTCTGTCTCTGATGACTCTGCAAAGGAGCCTGCTGAAACGAAATCCGATTCAGCACGAAGTAGCAGCGCTGTTGAGATAAAATCACCCATGGTCGGGACGCTGTATCGTGCGCCTGCTCCTGATGCCGACCCGTATGTCGATGTTGGTAAGACAGTCAAAAAGGGCCAGGTGTTGTGTATTATCGAGGCGATGAAGTTGATGAACGAAATTGAGGCCGAGCTGGACGGAACCATCGTGGAGATTCTTGCGGAAAATGGCCAGCCCGTAGAATACAACCAACCGCTGTTTCTCATCGAACCGGCATAGACCAAACCACCGACAAAATCGAGGCAGGTCCTTGTTCAAGAAGATACTGATTGCTAACCGCGGTGAAATTGCACTGCGGATCATACGAGCGTGTAAGGAATTGGATATTGCGACTGTAGCCGTCTACTCTGAAGCTGACACCGACTCTCTGCACGTACGTTTTGCCGATGAAGTCGTCTGTATCGGGCCGGGGCCGAGTGGTCAAAGTTATCTGCAAATTCCGCGGATCATCAGTGCTGCAGAAGTGACCAATTCAGAGGCGATCCATCCAGGATATGGCTTTTTGGCGGAGAATTCCAACTTTGCCGAAATCTGTGAATCCTGCAATATCAAATTCATTGGGCCGAGTCCCGACATGATCAATGCCATGGGCAACAAATCCGTTGCCAAGGCGACCATGAGAGCCGCCGGAGTACCTGTTGTGCCGGGCAGTGAGGGTGTGCTGCGTGATATTGACCATGTGCGCAGAGCGGCCAATGAAGTTGGGTTTCCCGTTATTATCAAGGCATCGGCGGGCGGGGGCGGTCGTGGTATGCGCATCGTGCGCCAGCCTGAAAATCTTGCCAATGCCTTCAGCCAGGCGCGCGCTGAAGCTGATGCCGGCTTTGGAAACCCGGATGTGTATATGGAGAAGTATTTTGAGCGGCCACGCCACATCGAAATTCAGGTGCTGGCAGATGCACACGGCAATGTCGTGGCGCTTGGTGAGCGTGAATGCTCGGTGCAGCGCAAACACCAGAAGTTGATCGAGGAGGCGCCTTCGCCGGCATTGACTCCGGAGCTTCGGAAGGAAATGTGCGATGCTGCCATCAAGGGCGCTAAGGCTGTCAAATATGAAAGCGCCGGAACGGTTGAGTTTTTGTATGAAGACGGCAATTTCTATTTTATGGAAATGAATACGCGCATCCAGGTCGAACACCCTGTTACCGAGGCGGTATTCGGAACAGACCTGATAAAGCGACAGATCGAAATCGCCGCCGGCCAGAAATTCAACTGGAACAAGGACTATAAAATGCGCGGCCACGCCATCGAGTGCCGCATCAACGCCGAAGACCCGGCCAAAGGATTCCGGCCATCACCCGGAAAGATAACCAGCTTTCATGTCCCGGGTGGACCGGGTGTGCGGGTTGATACGCACGCATACGCCCAGTATATCATTCCGCCGTTTTATGATTCACTGATCGCAAAATTGATCACTCATGGCAAAACTCGCCAGGAAGCGATCACCCGCATGTCACGCTGTCTGGAAGAATTCGTAATCGAGGGCATCGCCACAACCATTCCATTCCATCAGATCGTATTTGAAGATAAGGATTTCATCGAAGGCAACTACGATACGAAGTATGTTGAGAGACTACAGGAACACAAGCCCTTTATCACAGGGTGAAATTGGAACTTAAACCTGGGAGAAGCAGAAGATGACTATTCCTGAGGATTTGCTCTACACCTCAGAACATGAGTGGGTGAAAGTCGACAATGACACAGCTCAAATTGGCATCACTGATTATGCTCAGAGCGAGCTGGGTGATATTGTCTTTGTAGAATTGCCGGCCGTTGGCGATGAGACCACCCAGTTGGAGCCGTTTGGCACAATAGAAGCAGTCAAGGCAGTGTCCGAATTGTTCGCCCCTCTGTCAGGAGAAGTTGTGGAGATCAACTCACAATTGGAAGAACAGCCCGAACTCATCAACAGCGATCCCTACGGAGAAGGTTGGATCATCAAACTTAAGCTGAGCGATAGCAGTGAGGTGGACAAGCTTCTCAATGCCGAGGACTACAAAAATGAAATCGCATCGTAGGTTTTGCTTTCATACCTGTAACGCTCTGATACATAATTGAAATACATCCACTGCTGCCCGGAATTTGAAAACCTGTGCCAAGTATGAACTAATGTTTTAATTAACAAATGCTTAGTTCGATGCGCTGCACGGGTGCTGATATTTGGCCTGATATTTGTTGTTGAAAGTGTTATTTCCTGGCAAGCGATTGTAGAAAAAGTTCTTGACTAAGTTGTAACCGTTTTCTATATTCTTGCCTAATAGCCAAAAATCGAGGAGTATGCTTATATAATTTCGCTAAAGGTTTTGGATTCTCTTGGGTAGTTGAATTTGTTTCAATGGATTCCAGTAGTTATGGTTTCTGGCCTTTGGGCGATATTATATGGGCACTGAGCCCGAATGTATTGAAGGGGTTTCTACAGGGGTAGAATCCGGAACCTTTTGCATTCGGTTTTTTATTTTTATCTCACGAATCAGAAAACAAAGGTTCAATTAGTAAGAGAGATTAACTTAAGTATTCTTGGAGGTATTCTGTCATGAAAAAGCTCTCGATGTTTGTAGCCGTACTCCTCGCATTTTTTGCGGCTGTACCGAGCGTGTTTGCTGTGAGCGAAGCGGGTGTGTTATTTCTGCTAATCTCACCGAACGCCCGCGCCGGTGGTATGGGTGAAGCATTTGTCGCCATCGCTGACGATGCGTCTGCGTCTTATTGGAATCCGGCCGGGCTGGCGTTCCAGGAAGGCTTTCAATTCACGTCGCTCTACTCAAAATGGCTGCCACAGTTCAACCTCGATGACCTGTATTACGTTTTTGGTGCAGCGCGCCATTCTGTCGAGGGCCTCGGTACCGTTGCGGCACACATCACCTACATCAACTTAGGTGAGCAGAATCTGACCAATGAAACAGGCCCGGAAGTCATTGGAAAGTTTAACAGCGGCGATTTGGCTGTGACCCTTTCCTATGGTACATTGATCGCTGAGGACATGGGCGTGGGGTTGAACGTCAGATACATCAACAGCAACCTTGCGCCACAAGGCGCCGGCGCTGAAAAAGGCTCGGGACAGGCAACTGCCTTTTCCGTAGATGTAGGCCTTCTGAAGAAAAACCTCTTTACACAGCGATTGAGTTTTGGCCTCAATATCTCAAATATTGGCTCCAAGATCACCTATATCGATGCGGACCAGGCCGATCCCCTGCCAACCAACCTGAAGGTCGGTTTTGCGTACCGTGCAATTGACCAGCAGTATAACCGATTGACTCTTGCGCTTGACATGAACAAACTTTTGGTCAACAAGAACCAGGACGGCACCTCTGATTCTGTATTCGAAGCCTTCTTCACGTCATGGCAAAACGATGATTTCATATTCAATCTTGGCGCTGAGTACTGGTATGCCAATCTGATTGCGCTGCGGGCTGGCTATAATTATGATGATGCTGGTGAAGTCAAGTATCTGACCATAGGCGCTGGTTTGAGGTATTCTATCTATCAATTTGACTTTGGCTACATTTCTGCCGGGGAAAACCATCCTCTGTCAGACACGATGCGGTTCAGTCTGACCATCGGCAATTGATTAGATAAGCATATTATTAGGTGGGGCTGCCGTGGAACTCGGCAGCCCTTTCTCTTCTCTGAAACGAACTCAACTTAGCATTTTTCAATTCACAAGTGATTTGCAGCCCCCGGGGTGATTTGCATTGTTACGAACTTTAGGACTTACACGACTCATTTTTTCCGCAATGCTATTCCTGCTCACAAACGGTCTGGTGCAGGGTGGCGACGCCACACTCTCTATAAGACCATTTGCAGCTTCTACGCGCAATTTGCTCAAATCTGGGGGGGCCACACAGAGTCTTAAAGCAATAAGAGAAAATCGGGTTACCACTCAGCCAACGACCTTGAGAATTCTGGCAATTCGCGTGGATTTTCAAGAGGACGGCAACCGTCTGACAACAGGGAATGGTAAATTTCTGCTGCAGGCTGACCCGGAGTTGACTATCGACACCCCGCCGCATGATCTGACCTACTTTGAACATCAGTTGCTTGCTTTACGCAACTACTTCCGCACGGTGTCAAACGGGAATTTGATTCTTGAAGCTGATGTCTTTCCCGGGGAAACAACAGGCAGCTACACTGTGTCACAGCAGATGAGTCACTACGCGCCGGCTGGCGACGAGGATCTGCTCGACCGGCGGCTGGCTGAATTGTTTCAGGAAGGGTTTCAGGTTGCTGATGCCGCCGGTGAGATCGACTTTTCCCAGTACGACATATTTGTGATTTTCCATGCCGGAGTCGGTGCGGACTTCTCGTTTGATTTCGATGCCACACCGCAGGACGTGCCATCAGTTTTTCTGAGTCTTGATGAATTGCGAAGACAATTGGGCGAAGAGGACCCTTCCTATCGCGGAATCAGCGTCAATGGCGGCGCCACCCACATTCCGGATGGCATTCTTCTGCCCGAAATGCAGAGCCAGGAGGGGTTTGAGATCGCTTTGCTGGGAACCATGACCATCATGTTCGGCAGCCAGATTGGATTGCCAATTCTGTTCAATCCCGAAAATGGTCGTGCAGGCATTGGCGTGTTTGGCTTGATGGACCAGGGCTCCGGCAACTTTCAGGGGCTGATCCCCGCTGAGCCGTGTGCGTGGTCAAAAGTCTACCTGGGCTGGGAAACACCCATTGAGGTTCGAAACGGCTTGGATCTGCCAGTGGCCGCGGCCCGCGCAACCAACCCAAATCGGATATACAAGATTCCCATAAACGCCAATGAATACTTTCTGATAGAAAACCGCAACCGCGATATAGATAATGATAATATTGCGACCGGGACCGGCGCTACCGGTGCACGCGTCGAATTCCATTGGGACGATCAGGGGCAACGTGTGGTTGCCGATGCCTTGCCGGGTGTAATAACACAGGTCAGCGAGTATGACTTCGGCTTGCCCGGTTCCGGCATCCTCATCTGGCATATCGACGAGAACGTCATTCGCGAGAACTTTGCGGCAAACCGAGTCAATGCCGATCCCATGCGCCGCGGCGTCGACCTCGAAGAGGCAGACGGCGCCCAGGATCTGGGACAGTTTTATGGATTTTTGAGCCCCGGCGCAGGCTCCGAAAATGGCGTGATCGAAGACATGTTCTGGGGCTCAAATGAAATTAACATGCTTGTCAATAACGATGCCGAGGTCGTTGAATTCACGCCTTTTACCCGACCTGACAGCCGGGCAAATTCCGGCGCAAACTCACATGTGTATGTTACCGATTTCAGCGAACCGGACTCGGTTATGAGATTTTCCGTGCGCAATGACCTTTCCCAGGATGGCTATCCGGTTTCTCTGTCCGGGATGCGCGCGGGCATGAATTCAGCGATTGTATCGGATCTGGATGGCGATGGCGCTCATGAGATCATTTTCGCTGCGTCGCAATCGGCTGACCAGCAGGCCGGCGCTGTTTTTGCCTTTCAGACAGATGGCTCGCCGTTTCTTTCTTCACCGGTATTCGCGCAGCCTTCGGGAACACGGAGTTTCTCCGCGGCTGTCGCGCCTCTGGAAAACAGCAACTTTGTTGTGGTCGCAACTGACGAACAGGTGCTTGCTTATCAGCCTGAAGATATAAACGGCGATGGCCTTGCTGATGCAAGGTTTACCTACACCTTGCAATCGTCCGTCACAACACCCCCACTTATCACAACCGCAGGAATATCTGAGAATTTCAGAGTTGTGGTCGGCGCAAGCAACGGCCATGTTTTGGCGCTCACCGATAACGGCCAGGAAGCCTGGTCTTCCGCTGTAAGTACCGGTGAGATAGCGGGACTGGCCCTGATGCCGGATGGCGCCATTGCCTTTACGAGTCGCACCGGAGATATTGGCGTGCTCACGCCGGATGGCGCTACGGCCTGGCATAATGCGACAAGCAGCCAGGTTAATATCGCTCCGGCCATTGCAGCTCTGAGCGATGACAACGCGCTTCAAGTTATCGTGATGAGCGCTGACGGCAGGTTGTATGTATTCTCTCAGAACGGGGATACCGAAACCGGATTTCCAGTCCGGACTGATTTTGCCAACTCATCTCAGCTTGCAGTCGCTGATCTCGATGCCGACCAATTTAATGAGGTTGTGTTTTTATCCGGACGTCTGCTGGTCGCGCTAAGTCATGTTGGTGTGCTCGAAAACGGATTTCCCATAACGCTTGATTCCGGGCCGGCGGACGGCAGTGCGTTCGCACGAGAAGGCGTCTCGCCTGTGATCGCAGACCTCGATGGTGACGGCAATTCAGATGTTGTCGTCAGCACCGATTTGAACAGGATTGATGCGATTACCAGGCAAGGCGAGCTATTACCTGCGTTTCCGCTGTCCACTGGTGATGCTCTAAATTCAACGCCGACCATTGTGGATCTGGATGATGACGGCGACACGGAGCTGATCGCCGTCGCTGAAGATCAAACATTGTATGTCTGGGATTTGGAAACTACTTTTCGGCCCGATGATGTTCTCTGGGCTGGTTTCCTCAACAACGGCCGCCATACCAATGCCAACCTGCGATCTCTGGGAGCGCCGCCCGAGGATGGCGACCGTCTGATGCCTGCTAACCTGGTCTACAATTATCCAAACCCGACCAGAGGTGATGAAACTACGATTCGCTACAGACTCAACGAAACAGCAAGCATCCGCATCAAGATTTATGATTTGGCTGGTGAGTTTGTGGATGAGCTGGTCGGACCCGGATTTGCGCAAAGTGACAATGAGGTGACGTGGCGTTTGGATGACATCGAAAGCGGCGTCTATCTTGCCAGAGTCGAAGCACAGGGACAACAAAGTCAAGATGTGGCCATCATTAAGATTGCGGTAGTCAAGTAGTAGAGATGTTGCATACGAATAAATGTGATAAGGTGTTTTGCCAGACAGGGAGTCGAAGTAGGAGCATGTTATGAAGGTGAGGTGCTTTTTTGTGATTTTGGTTCTGCTTGCAGGACCCGTACAAGATGTGTTTGCCGGCGGCGCTGACAAGTTGCAATTGGGTCTCGTGAGTAGAGTTGCGCTGAACAGCGGCGCTTCCCTGCAATCGCCTGCATCAAGAGTGGCATTTGCTCTGGACTACGCCCTTTCTACCAAGATGACTATTGGCGTTGAGGTGGAGAAGCCGCATCTGTTTAGTGGCTCGTGCAACCATAGTGCAAGCCGATGCCTTGCCAACGCACTGCAAAGTCGGGATTGGTCAACAAAGGTGTCCCTTAATTATCACTTTGCTGAACTTGGCAAGTCGATTTCGTCATTTGTTGGCGTTGGCGCCGGAAATTATTACATTCAGGACAGCAGGTCCAGGATAAAAGAATCCGGGAAGATACCGGCAAGTGAGACTATTGACTACGATTTCAGAAGATATTTCAAGCGTCCGGGTGTGTTTGCATCCCTGGGGATAAAGTGGCAGGCAAATTCCAGCACGGTGTTTTTTCTGCAAACCAAAAGCTCGGTTCTTTTTGAAAAGGACAACAGTCTATTTAGGATAGGTTCAACCTCGAGCTTTACTGATCTGTTGAATGTCTCGACCGGAATTCGGTTGAATTTGAATTAAGGTGAATATGCGCTCTTATTTCCCGGCGCGGCACAGCCGCAGCGTGGCTAAATTGCTTCCCATTTTTTGCATTTTTTGGCAAAGAATGAAAAGCAATAGCATATTATCATGTCTGGGCATCATGTTGTTGATCTCAGGTTATCCTACCTCGATACTGGCTCAACCCGAGGCCTACAATCACCCTGAATTGGAGTGGTTCTCCATCGAGACGGAGCATTTTTATGTACATTTCCACCATGGCGCTGAGCGCACTGCGAAGGTCACGGCCAAGATTGCCGAAGATGTCTATGAGCCGATAACCTCTCTGTATGAATATGAGCCGGACGGCAAGATACATTTCATCATTCGTGATCATGACGATTATTCCAACGGCGCGGCGTTCTATTATGACAACAAGATCGAAATCTGGGCAACTGCGATGGATTTTGCGCTTCGCGGCTCCCACAATTGGCTGCGAAACGTTATAACCCATGAATTCACTCACATGATTCAAATCGGGTCCTCCCGAAAAATAACGCGCCACATTCCGGCGATCTATCTGCAGGCGATCGGATATGAAGATGACCGGCGTGAAGACGTTCTGCACGGTGGGCCCAACGTCATCGCCTCCTATCCCATCGCCATGACCGTCATGCCCGCCTGGTTTGCTGAAGGAGTTGCCCAGTATCAGATACCCGGTCTGGACTATGACACATGGGACTCGCACCGGGATATGATCTTGCGCACAGCGACTGTTGACGACAAGCTATTGAGTTACAACGAGATGGGTGTGTTTGGGAAGAATAGTCTCGGCAATGAAAAAGCCTATAATCACGGTTACGCGTTCGTAACTTACCTGGCCGAGCAATATGGAATTGAAAGTCTGCGCGGGGTCTCAAAAGAGATGAAAGGTCTCTTTCGTCTCACCATCGATGGCGCTCTGAAAAAGGTCACAGGTAAGTCCGGCCATGAACTCTATAAGGAGTGGACAGCTTATCTCGAGCAAAAATACCAGCACCAGCTTCAGGAGATCATGCCGAATCGGGTTGAAGGCGATCTCCTTGAAGAGCGTGGCATTGGCAATTTCAATCCTGTCTGGGCGCCGGATGATGTATCCATCGCTTACATCTCCACCTTTGACCACGACTATTTGTCCCAGACCGGCCTGGTGGTCAAGGAAACCAAAGCGGATGATGACCCTCTTGTGATAGGCAACGTAAGCTACAGCTTCAATTGGTCTCCTGATGGAACGCGTTTAGCCTACGCCAGCAAAAAAGCACGCAGCAAAGGCGGGTCCCGTTATTACGATCTGTATGTTCTGTATCTGCAGAGCGAAGAAGAGCAGCGACTGACGCACGCCCTGCGCGCCCACAGTCCCGACTGGTCTCCAGATGGCAGCCGTCTGGTTTTCATCAAGCCGCATGATGGCACAGAGAATCTCGCCACGCTTGAGCTTGAAAGCAAGCAAGTAACCAACTTGACACACTTTCAGCACGGTGAGCAACTGGTGCGGCCGCAATGGTCGCCTGATGGTTCAACCATTCTGTATTCAAAATATGTAGGAAACGGTCAGAATCTGTTCCTGATGGATGTTGAAACTGGCAAGTCAACAGTGCTTATCGAAGATGAATCTGATGCGCGTGATGCCACGTTCAGCCCGGATGGCAAGACAGTTTATTTAAGCTGGGACAGGACCGGAATTTTTAACATCTATGCGCTTGACCTGGAGACGCGCGAAACCAGCCAGTTGACAAATGTCGTTGGCGGCGCTTTCACGCCGTCGGTGAACCGTGAAGGCGAGCTGCTGTTTTCATTGTTCACCTCTGATGGCTATAAGATTGCCTTACTCGAGAAGCCTAGAGCAATAGATGACGAAAAATCAGGATACCTGACCTACCGTAACGGCCAGACCCTCGCATCCGCAAGCGAAGCCGTACCGGCGTCTGTGATCGAAAAGATCAATCATAAGAATTATGATGATTCCAGGTTGCCCGAATATAAGGTCGAGCCTTATTCAAATCACTATTCGTCGTTGGCATACTTGCCGCGCGTGATGCTTGATTATGGCACGGTAAAAGTCGGCAGCTATCTTTACTCTTATGACGCGCTCAACAAATTTGGCTTTCTGGCCGGTTTCGACGTCAACAAACGCGGCGATTATGATTTGTTCGCAATTTTCGAATACCGCAATTTTGGCCCGACTATTTTTCTGGAAGGGTACAATCAGGTTCAGAACACCAGCTTTGAAGTCGATTCAACCGACTTGATTTTGCGTGGTCTGTTTGATGTGGAAAGCGCGCAGGATAGGTTCAAGTACAACCTGCTGGAATTTGACGCCGGTCTTAGCTTCAGAATTGGCGCCTCCAATGAGCTGCGAACAGCCTTCATCCTCAGCCGGTACAGCGCCAGGGCAAAATTTCGTGAGCCGGTAGGCGAAAGTACCCTGAACTACAAGTATTTCATCGGGCGCGACATCTCTCTGAAATTTATCCATCGCGGCTTGAAACCGTATGTTAACTCTGAAATCAATCCACGCGGACGGCGTTTCGAGTTTAGTTATGACCGGGAGTTCAATGAGTTCCTGGTAGATTTTGCGACCGATGAGATCGTTGCAGCAGAGATATTTGAGGATTATAACTACAACAAATTCCAATTGAAGTGGAATGAATATCTGGGTTTGCCAATCAAGAATCACACGCTGGCGTTGGATTTGAATGCCGGCTTTATCGATACCGAAGTAGATAGCTTTTTCAATTTCTTTGCCGGCGGCATCATCGGCAACCGCGGTTATCCGTTCTATAGCATCGAGGGCCGCAAAATGTTGCAGGGCAGAGTCACGTACAGATTTCCGTTGCTGCAACATCTGGATTTGCGCTTTATGCATCTATATTTTGATAAAGTCTATCTGGGCGCCTTTTATGACTATGGTGATGCCTTCAATGGCGGTCTTGACTTCAGCAATTTTAAGTCGAGCGTGGGAGGTGAGTTGCGCCTGGATTCATTTTCGTTCTATTCTTTTCCGACCAGAATTTTTTTCAATGCGGCCTATGGCCTGGATCAGTTTGAAAATACCAGACAGATTTACGGAAAGGAATGGCGTTTCTACTTTGGCATTTCGTTTGGATACCTTGATTAACAACCTCGGAGTTTTGTCATGAAGACCGTATGGCTGGTCGCTTCGTTTGCGGCTATGACGATATTGACCGGAGAAACATTAGCTGGCGAGAAGACCGAATCGGCTGCCTCGATTCTGGGTTCACCCACGCCAGAAAGCCAGGCGCGCTTTCGGTTGCAGCAGAATTTTGAATCACAAGAGGTGAGGTTCACGCAGGACTCCGCCATGCAGACACGCTCATCAAAATCTGTCGGGACCGGTGTGATCTTGTCTGCTATCCTCCCCGGGACAGGCCAATTCTACGCCGGCTCAAAGCTGAAAGGCGCCATTTTCCTGGCAGTCGAAGCTGTGGCGCTGGCGGCGCACTTCAAGTACAACAGTGATGGCAATAAACTCGAAGACCAGTTTGAGTCCTTTGCCGATCAACGTTGGAATGAAGATGCCTATTGGGACTGGATGTCACAGATCAGTGGAATCGATCGCAACAATGTGGACGCGCTGCGCGAGTTCGAGCACGGTCGGTTCAGCCACTTTTTGCCTGAGAAGAAGAACCAGCAATACTATGAAAATGTTGGCAAGTACAACCAGTTTATCATGGGCTGGCAGGATTTCCGTGAAGAAATACTCGGCAACCGGACGTTTACACTTGAGCACTATGATAACAGTCAATTCGACGGCCAATCGCTGCTAACCATTTCCGAGCAGCGCAATTCTTACACGCAGTTGCGTAAAGACTCGAACGACGATTTTAAGCGCGCGACCACATTTGCTACGGTAGCCATGCTCAACCACGTCGTGAGTGCTTTGGATGCCGGTCTCACCATCAAGCGTCGAAATCAAACCATTCACGCGAAATTCGGGGTCCAGGGTATGAGACATTACGATGAATTCTTGCCTGCCCTGGCGTTGGGAGTCTCATGGTAAGCCATCAAAACCTAACCATCTGCTGTTTTGTGCTGGCACTGCTTTGCGGCTTGGTGGTGTCTGTCCACGCCGGTGAACCTCAGCCACAATCAAAACATGCTGTTTTACATGGTGAGATATTCCCCGAGGCCCAGAGTCGATTTGAACTCAAGCGGCAAGCCCTTAAGAACGTACCGACCACTTCGCACCGGTCTCTGGCCGGCAACAACTTGAATTATCTCGTTCAAACTCAAAGTGATGTGCAATCCAAATCCCGAAGCCGTGCGTTTCTGCAGTCTCTGATTTTGCCGGGCTGGGGGCAGCGTTATGCCGGGTCCCGCACGATGATGAAAGTCTTTATTGTCTCCGAGGTGCTAACATGGGGCTCGTTTTTTGGATTTAGGACCTGGAGCAATTGGATTGAAGATGACTTCCAAACGTTTGCCAGGAGCCACGCAGGTGCAAACCCCGATGGCAAACCCGACCGTTTCTTCGTTGATATCGGTAATTTCAATAGCCTGGAAGAATACAACCAGGCACAGCTTCGGGACCGAGATGTAGCTGATTTGTATCCAACCGATACAAATGAGTTTTTCTGGCGTTGGGATAGCGATGCCAACCGGCGCGAGTTTGAAGATATGCGGATTCGGAGCGATCAGGCTGATAATCGTGCTAACTTTGCGCTGGCCGCGGTCTTCGTCAATCACATCGTGAGCGCCATCCACTCAACACTTGCAGTCTATCAGTTCAATAAACGCTTGCAGGCAAAAGGCATTGGCTACGATCTTCAGTTCGATAGCCATGACGGGCGCCGGTTGGTCAAGCTGACTGTCGCCAAGCGGTTTTAGCCGTCAGTCTTGCATACATTTCTCAGTTTTATTTCTCAAGACAGTTGTGATGGAATCTAGCAACGCAAAGCGCGCAGCGGCAAAAGCAGCCATTGAATTGGTGCAGCCGGACAGCCTGGTTGGTCTGGGAACGGGCTCAACGGCTTATTTTGCTACAGAACTAATTGGGGAAATGGTCAAAGCGGGCGCCAGAATATCTGCCGTGGCAACCTCTCTTGCAACCGAAGTCCTGGCCAGGCGACTGGGAATTCCCCTGACTGATGAATTCACTCAGCTTGATATCACTATTGACGGCGCAGATGAGGTAGATGATGCCGGCAATCTTATCAAAGGCGGTGGCGGCGCTTTGACGCGTGAAAAAATTGTGGCTGCCGCCAGCCTCAAGGAAGTGATCATTGTGGATGGATCAAAGTTGGTCAATACGCTTGGCGCGTTTCCGTTGCCGGTTGAAGTACTTCCCTTTGGATGGAGATTTGCGGAACAGCAATTGCGGGCGTTGGGATGCGAAGTGAGCAGGCGTCAGAAAGATGAACTCGCTTTTAATACGGATAACGGCAATTACATTTTGGATTGTACGTTCCGGCGTATCGAGGCTCCGGGCGAACTATCGCGAGAAATCAATGCAATTCCGGGTGTTGTCGAGAACGGGCTTTTTGTCGGCCTGGCCGACCTGATCATAGTTGGCGCTGCGGATGGCCGCACGAGAAAGATTGAGATACTAAAAGGCTAAGCAGAAACAGCAGATAGTCGTTGCAAGGCTTCAGGTTTCAGATGTTTCCATCACCCTCACCATCCTTTGTGAGGGTTTTTTGTTGCATCAATCCTTTGGAATCGCATATTTCTTCATCTTGAATCGCAGAGTCGCTTCCGGAATGCCGAGCAGCCTTGCTGCTTTGACCTGGTTGCCAGCAAACTTGCCCAGTGCTTTCTTGATAAGATAGGTCTCAACTTCTGAGATGACACCTTTGAGATTTCGTACTTCCAGAAAATCAAGTGGATGGCGCTTGATTTCAAAGGGCAGAAAGTCTGTAGACAAGTCACCGTTGGGCGACATCATGACCAGATTCTCAACGCAATTCTTGAGCTCGCGAATGTTGCCGCGCCACTCATACTCCAGAATGGACTCGAAGATTTCAGCCGGAACGGCCGGAATTTCCTGGTCGTTTTCCTTGCAGTACTTTTTCAGAAAATAGATGAACAGCTCAGGAATGTCCTGCTTCCTGTCCTTGAGCGATGGAATATTGATGGACAATGACTTTAGCTGATAGTACAGGTCTTTGCGAAAATCGCCTGCATCAAGCTGTGTTTCAATGTTCTCGTTGCAACCAGAGATGATCCGAACGTCAAGGTCGATGTTTTCAGTCCCGCCAATTCGCCTGAACTTCTTCTCTTTGAGTACGTGCAGCAGCTCAAGCTGATATTCTTCTGGCGTTTCGTTCAGATTGTCGAGGTACAGCACACCACGATTGGCTTTTTCCAGCAGACCAATGGTACGTTGAATAGTGCCCGCGTGCTCCGTCTCTTCGCCAAAAATATCACGCTTATCCAGCGTATACCCTAACGCGGAACAGTTCAAGACGACAAACGGGCGACTTTGGCGTGAGCTCAGCGCATGGATATTTCTTGCGGTGAACTCTTTCCCGGTTCCTGTATCTCCTACGATCAAGATATTGTTGTCAACCTTGGAAAACTTCTTGATCGCCCGATTTATTCGTTTTGCCTCGGGACTATTGCCGGTGAAGTGGTCTTCTTGCTGTTTGTTCACGTATGGCTCATTAGAAATCATAGGATATAACCCCTTAAGTTAATGTTAAAACTGCTAATGCCTGTTATGCTTTATGTTCAAGATATTACCATTGTTGATGCGTTTCTGATAAAGTGCTGTCAAGTAAAAAAGCAGCACCAAAAGTCCGAACGACAAAACCGCCATGTTTATTTTTATAAACACATTGCTGCTGAAATAATTGATTCCGAGCGCAGATATCAACATGGTAAAACCAACCGAGTTTCTTCGCTGGTGAAAGTAGGCTTTGGAAAAATCGAGAAGCACTGCTGAAGTGCTACGCTTTCTTCTTATGGGGACGCCATATTTGTTACCTGTATTCATCAAGGCATCGTAGAACTGACCAAAGTCAGAATACGCGTGATTAACCAACCGGAACATAGTTACCAGGAAGAAAGACAAATTCACCAGCAGTACATACTGCGTGTATTGAAATGCGGTTATCTCATTGATATACCCGTATTGGTTAGTAATGTCCATAATCGTAATAATAAAAAAGCACACCATCAACGTGTTAATATGTTCCCCGAGTGACCAATCATACTTATATAACATGATGCCATACAGCACTAAGAAGAACAGCGGCAGCAAGTCAAACAGCAAGACGCTCTGGTAGAAAACAGAGGTCTCTACTTCCAGAACATACTCCTTGTCCAGCAGGAACGGATGATAATGCCACAGAAGTACAGGCAGAATAATAGCGAGACTCAACAGATAGACCTTATAGCTTTCCAACTCGTTAAATAAATACTTGATTGTAATATAAATTACACACAGAGCCGGAAGAAAGCTTAATAATATAGTCCTATATTCGAAAAAAAAGTAGCTAAGATAGTCGTCGCCCATGAGAAAGCCCTCGCCAATAAACATGTCGACAAAACTCAGGCTATGAAACAGGGCGAACAGACCGATGTTCAAGAAAATAAAGCGATTGGGGGTATCTTGCTTAAATAGATAGACGCTCTGCAGGAAGATCAGAAAATACATCGAGCAGTTGAACCAGGAGAAGAACGGCACCTCCTGATGTGGCAGATTCGAGATGATTATCAGGAAGAGAACAAACGTGAACCAGAAATTGATAATCCTGAAATGGATATGGAAATTCTTATGAAGCATAATGACTCGAACAGAAAGTTGCTAGATGAATAGATTTTTGTTTGTTTGGGGTTCAACTTTCTAACGTCTCTCTCGTTTCTTTCGGCGTGGTTTTGGTTTTTTAATCGGTGGTGGCATGGGGTCGCGAAAACTGGCTTTGATGGCTGGCCCGCTTCCGGACTCGCTTTGATTCAATGGGGTAGAGGCAATGGCTGCGATATTGCTCAAACCGAAATCAGTAAATGTCTGAGCAACCTTTTCTTGATTCTCGATGCCTGTGAAGGCGATTACAAAGATCACGTAAAAAGAGACGACCAGTGCGACGGCGAACAGTCTTTTCTTCATCTCATCCCTCCTAAGTATGAAGAACTCTCTGTTCGAGTCGCCTCGAATATAGAACTACTACATCAGAAAATCAACAAAAAAACGCATAATATTACGAATTTCGCCCATTTTGGGACGGATGCGTTAGACTTAGGAGGGCATTTCGATCCGTCTACCTATTGAATTTAGTGTAAAAAAATAGCAAAGATTTAAAGAATTGTCAATAAGTTTTTTAGTGAATTCGCTATTTTTTAGCACTATTTTAAATAGTCGACCATGGTAATCAATTCATGCGCTTTTGGTAGATATTTGACGGCCTGATTAAGCTGATGGTCTCTGGCAAGATTGATACGAAAGCGTGCATCATTTCCCCAAAGCATATAGCCCATCTCGCGTTTTATCAGAAACTTAATGTCTTTCTTGTCATGGGCATTGAGCAGATCATATACCGAAAACTCAGGCTCGTAAAACTTTACGAAATCGAGAAACTCACGGCAGATATTGTCTGTGACCATGAAATTCTCGATAAAATGGTCCTGATTCGTCTTGATGTGTGGATATTTTTTGATAAACTCCTCCGCAAAAACGTAAAAATAACGCTTCTCTGAAAAATAAAGTTTTCGCAGTGGTTCCGACAAAATGTTGCTGGTGTTCTCGATCCAGTAATCGGGCTTGATACCTCCTTCCGCGTATACCGGGCGACCGAGCACCGTCTTGTACTCCGGATTTTCCTGCGTCAGAGAGTCGCTCTTGAGGAGTGTGTCGTTGTAGGCCTCACGATAATATTCATCCTTTGATTTCGCAAAGAAGTTGCGCTGGATGGGGCGACCGCTTGGCGTATAGTACCGCGCTGTGGTGATCAGGAGCGCAGAGCCGTCATGAAACCGGTACTGGCTTTGGACCAAGCCTTTGCCAAAGCTGGTCTTGCCAACGATCAGGCCGCGGTCCAGATCCTGAATGGCGCCGGCGACAATCTCAGAAGCGCTGGCCGAGCCATGGTCGATAAGAACGACGATAGGATAAAGATCAAGCGTGCGCTCGGAGGTGGAATAGAATTGCTGAAATGAGCTTGAAAGCCTGCCCTTGGTCGAAACAATGATATGGCCGCCGGGAATGAACCGGTCGGCAACTTCCACCGCAGCATTTAGATAGCCGCCACTGTTGCCACGCAAATCCAGCACCAGTGAGTTCATGCCCTGTCTTTCGAGAGCATCAAGGGCTTCATCCAGCTCGCGCGGCGTCGTAGAAGTGAAGCGTTCGATTTTGACGTAGCCTACCTTTCTTCTGAGCATCATAGCAAACGGGATGCTTTCGAGAACAATACGCTCGCGCATGAGCTGGATTTCACGGGGCGCAGTCCAGTTCTCACTTGCCACGACCAACCGGATGGGCAGACCGGTGGGGCCGTTTAGCCGATCAATAGCTTCTTCCCGCTCGATGTTTGTTGCATTTTTGCCGTTTATCTTGAGAATCTTGTCGCCAGAGCTGATGCCCGCTTCGTCTGCCGGACTTGCGCTCATGACCGACATGACCGTGATCTTGCCACGCAGAATCTCGAACGTAATGCCGATCCCGGTGTAGCCATCAAAACTCTGACTCCAGTTCTTGAAGTCGTTGGCTGGCAGATAGACGGTATGCGGGTCCAGGTTTGATATCACGCCTTTGATCGCATCCTCAAGCAGCTCGTCTGTGTCTTTTTCTTCGATATAAGAACGCTGAATTGTTTCAAGAATCGAGGTGAAAATCTTGATCTTTGCGTAGAACTGCTCGGAATTGGCAAGCAAACTCGAGATTTGTGACGTTTCGGTGAACAGTGAGAAAGTCAGCAGCAAAACGACGACGTACGTAAGAGTCTTTCTTATTTTCATACCATCTTCCTGATCCGTTGTTATACCTACAATTTCTTCTGCTATTGCTGCCAGCTTCTCAATTGGAGCAGTACACGGCAACCCGGTTGCCGCCACTTTTTTTGGCCTTATACATGGCCTGGTCGGCTTTGTGAACCAGGTCGTTGGTCATGGTAGCATCGAATGGAAATGTTGCCGTACCAAGACTGACTGAAATGCGGCCGTTGGGTTGAATATCCCGCCTCTTGAAAGGATGTTCGTAAATAGTCGAACGCAACCTCTCTGAGAATTTTACTGCGCCTGTTTGCTCGATCTGGGGTAGGACAATGCAGAATTCCTCGCCGCCATATCTGGCAACAATATCTGAACATCTTATTGTTCGAGACAGGATCTCTGCAACATTTCGCAGCAAATAGTCGCCGTTTATGTGTCCGAGTTGGTCGTTATAGTTCTTGAAGTAGTCGATATCCATCATGACCAGCGACAAAGTGTGATTGAAGCGCCGCGCACGCGCAATTTCGGTCTTCAGGTGATTGTCGAAGTAGCGTCTGTTGAACAGCCCTGTCAGAGGGTCGGTCAGGGAGATACGCTCCATCTCTTTATACATACGAGCATTGCTGAGTGCAACCGCAAGAAAATTTGTTAAAAGTTTGAAGAGTTCTATTTCCGAGTTGGAATAGGGCTTGTAGTTATGCTTGTTACCGATAATGACCATACCGATCTTGTGCTGCCGATGCACCAATGGCGTCAACAGTTGCCCCTCCAGCTCGAGGACAGCTTGCAGGTAAGGCGAGTTTTGCAACAGCCGCTTGTGGCTATCCAGGTCGATACAGTCATGGTGTAACTGCAACA
>CAZVSL010000006.1:26598-31324 GCA_964629935.1 uncultured Calditrichaceae bacterium
GCAAGGTGAGTTTTTTGGCTTTGACGCGGTCGGTTCCTTGACAATAGATGGGTGTGAAGATGTCCGAGAAAGGCGTTTCTGCCGTCAGGATGATGACGCTCCTGGTGCTGACCAGACCAAACAGGTTGAGTAGATAGGATTGCACTATCTGGTTTTCATCAAGCACGGAATTGAGCTGCAGCGCCGCATCGACAACGTTGTGGAGCCGATAGACCCGTAGCTTCAGGTTTCGATTGAGGTCGTCGAGGGGATTCTGGCAGACTCCGTTCAACCATACGCTCCTGGTAAGTGTTTTCGAAATAGCAACTTCCTGTTGTCTATCAGTTATTCTTATCGGGGAAAGACGACCAAAAATTAACTTGATTGGGCAGCATTTTTTATTAAATTGTAGTAATTCAGACATATTCTATAGATGCCAGTAGTTTCATTCGATTCTCAACCCACAAAGGAATATCCGGTCAGCTTTCTTGTAGTTTCAAAGCAGTCGACCTGTTTCAGTTCTGCATAATGAGGACCTGAAGTCTTTGCCTGCAACACGCGATATAAAATCTATGTTTAATCAAGTGAGATGTAATGATGATGTTTAAGAATTGGTTTCCAGCATGTGTTGTGGCGTTGTTATTAATAGCGACGGTTTCAGACACACAGGCACAATACTATTTTGGACGAAACAAAATCCAATATGACGATTTTGAGTGGAAGATTCTGAAAACCGAGCATTTCGATGTCTACTTCTACCCGGAAATGCGCGAGTTGGCGGAAATCGGGGCTGCTTTCGCAGAAGAAGCCTACAGCAGACTGGAGGGGGTGACCAATCACAATATCACCCGGCGAATACCGCTGATCTTCTATTCAAACCACTCTCATTTTCAGCAAACCAATACTATCCCCAATTTTATTTCCGAAGGCGTCGGCGGCTTTTTCGAGTTCATAAAAGGGCGAGTTGTCATTCCATCGACAGGCTCCATTCACGATTTCAAGCACGTGATAAATCATGAGATGGTGCATGTATTTACGCGCAGCAAAACCAACAGAATTTACAAGGACCACCGCCGCAGTCTGTTTGCCGGTTTGCCGCTATGGTTTACGGAAGGCATTGCAGAATACTGGTCTGAGGGCTGGAGCTCTCAGGCAGAAATGTTTATCAGAGATGCGATATTGAGCGGCTATCTCGTGCCTTTGAGCGAGATGGATCGCATTTACGGCACCTTCCTGATGTATAAGGAAGGTCAGGCCATTTGCAAATATATCGCAGATACATTTGGCGAAGAAAAGCTGTTGCAGCTCATCGAGAACTCGTGGAAGGAAAGCAACTTCTCGGATGTGATGAAGCTGACCATAGGTCTAAACTACAGAGAATTCGACAAGAAATGGCTCTACGATCTGAAAAAGAAGAAATACCCCTTGCTTGAGGAGAATGATGCGCCATATATGGTGACGAACAAGATAACCGAGCAAGGCATCAACACAAAGCCAGCCTTTTTCAAAAGCGGAGAAGAAAGATGGGTTGCTTTTGTCTCTAACCGTGTCGGCTATTCCAATATCTACATCAAGTCGCTGGATGAGCGCGCAGCCGAGCCTCAGGTCGTGGTCAAGGGAGAACGCACCTCTGAGTTTGAGGCCTTCTATATTCTGAAAAGCAAGATCGATGTCAATGAGCGCGGACAACTCGCGTTCATTTCCAAAAGCGGCGCACGGGATGTGCTCTACGTCTATGATCTCGATGCCAGAAAAGTCGTACACAGCTTCCAGTTCGATGAGCTGGTTTCGCTGTCTTCGCCGAACTGGTCGCCGAACGGTGACAAGATCGCTTTATCCGGCATTAGCTTTGACGGGTTGAGCGATCTCTATGTTGTGGATTTCGAAAGCGGCGGCCTGACACGCCTGACAAATGATTTCTATGATGATCGCGATCCGGCCTGGTCTCCTGATGGTAGCGCCATCGCCTTCAGCTCCGACCGCTCCTATCACGGCAAAGAAGGGTACAAGAATCTGTTTGCCTACCTGGTGCGCAGCCGTCAGATCAAACAATTGACCGAAGGCGCCCACAATGATTACTCGCCAGCCTGGTCTCCGGATGGCCAGCGATTGGCCTTTTCATCCGACCGGGATGGCGCTTTTAACATCTGGATAATCGAGAACGATGACACCGATGTGGAAACAGTGCCCGTGCCGGATGTTATCGTCGCCTCTGCAACCAATCGCGAATTGCAGAATTCGCTTTCAGCAAACAATAGCGACGAGATCAAGGTCAAATCATATCCGTCAGCTCTGGAAGCCTCTGATAAACTCAAGAAAGTCACAAGTTTTACAACCGGCGCCCAGGACCCGGATTGGATCGATGATAACCGCCTGTTGTTTACGGCGTTTCAGGATTTTTCATTTCAGATCCGTCAGATGAACGAAGTTGGCGAGAAGTTCGACGCAGCCCCTCTGGCAGCCAGCGACCGCCTGGTTCACGATGGTGAGCAGTGGACCGCCGATAAGCTGGCCGGTATCGTGGAGGCCACGACCATCAAATACAAGAAGAAATTCGATCTCGATATTGCCCAGAGTGCCATCGCTCATGACCCGGTTTTTGGCGCCACCGGCGGCGCACAGCTTGCCATGAGCGACATGCTCGGCAACCAGAAGTATTTCTTCCTGATCTATAACAATGCCCAACGCAGCGGCGATTTTCTCACAAGCTGGAATTTTGCCGTAACGCGGGTGGACCTGGCCGGGCGGGTCAACTATGCCATAGGCGGCTATCGCATTTCAGGACGCTTCTATGACCGTGTTGATAGCTTTTTTGAGCAGGACCGTATAGGCGGCTTTGTCTCAGCCAGCTATCCGATATCTGTGTTCAAGCGGCTCGAAGCCAGCATCAACCTGCGCAAGGAACAGCGCGAATATGTCACCCGCGGCAAAACAGTGGATGGCATTGTGGTGACAAACACCCTCTCTTATGTGAAGGACAACTCCCTGTGGGGCATCACCGGACCCATCGATGGCGAGCGTTATAATTTTACCCTCGGGCATACACTTGACATCCAGAACAATGACGTCAGTTTCTTTACCATCATCACTGATTACAGAAGATACTTTCGGATCAGTCAGCGCACCGCCTACGCCATGCGCCTGATGGGTAGATTCAACTTAGGCAAGGAGTCATTTCGGTATTTCATGGGTGGAAGCTGGGATCTGCGCCTCTACCCGCGCTGGCGGATCTGGGGCAGAAAGCTGTTTCTGGTCAACCATGAGCTGCGCTTTCCATTCCTGGACCGCGTCATTCTGCGTTTCCCGTTTGGCGGCATGGGATTTAACGGCATTCAAGGCGCAACTTTTCTGGACCTGGGCCAGGCCTGGGACCAGGACTACCAGTTCAACGAGGTCCTCGGCAGCATCGGCGTCGGTCTGCGTGTCCGTTTCGGCGGCTTCCTGGTTCTGCGCTATGAGATCGGCCGCCGCTTTCAAGTCAGCGACCTGAGCAGTCCGACCATCGATTGGGATAAGGGGCTCAAGAAGGCGTTCTGGTTTGGGTTCGATTTTTGAGATGATCCGTTTCAGAAGGTGGCTCATAGTCAGGCAACCTCGCAGTTGCAAAGTTCTTACCCCCGGCAAAGGCAGTCCCGAGTTTCCGGGTAGACAGGGCAACAAGTTGCGCTTTCTCCTTATCCTTGCTGTGTTAGTCGGTTGCAGTAAGACTTTTGTTCTGCCGAAAAAGTGGCCAGAGCATAATGCAACGAACAACTGGTTGATATTCGGCGGCTCCCCTGACCGGAGCAATCATGTCGACGCTATCATCCCACCGCCCCTGAGCAATAAGTGGACATTCAAAGCTTCATCAGCAATCGGGCCAAGCATGATTGCCGTAGATGGTATACTCTATGCGCCCACACTTGACGGCAAGCTGGAGGTCGTCAATATAGCCGATGGAGAACGGCTCGGCCGCGTCAAATTGCATGAAGAAGTGGCCGCCACATGTGCGTATTTTGACGGCGCACTCTATATCGCGCACCGTTACGGCGGCGAGACGCTTGCAAGGTATGACCTCAGAACTGGTAAAACCATCTGGAAAATCGACGCCGGAGACATCGCGAGCGAGCCGCTGGTTTCCGGTGAGGGCATCTATGTTTCCGCATTATATCGTCACATCGATAAATATGACCTCGATACCGGTGAAAAGATTTGGAGCTTCAAGTCCAAAGACCAGCATCGTTCATCCCCTGCATTGCATGAAAACACACTTGTGGTCGGATGTGACAACGGTTTCATCTATGCTCTGAATGCTAAAGACGGCAGTGAGAAGTGGTTATTTGAGACCAAAGGCAGTGTGTTTGCCACCCCTGTTCTTGCCGAACAGACCATATTTGTCGGCTCTGCCGATAGCACATTTTACGCACTTGAGCTTGAGAGCGGCAGTGTGAGCTGGTCATTCCAGGCCAAATCGCCCATTTTCACGACCGCTGCCACTGACGGCGACCGTGTTGTCTTTGGTGCAAGTGATGGCCGGCTATATTGTCTGAGTGCAAAAACCGGGCAACTAAACTGGTCGTTCGAGGCCACAAGTGTGGTCAGCACGGCGCCGCTTATAACGGGCGAGATCGTATATTTCGGCTCGCTGGACCAAAAGTACTACGGGCTAAGATTGCGGGATGGCAAGGAAATCTGGAGCTTCACAACCCAGGGTCGAATCCGAACCTCGCCCGTGACGACGAGGTCGGGGAGTCGGCGCAGCGCGCAG
>CAZVSL010000007.1:0-6187 GCA_964629935.1 uncultured Calditrichaceae bacterium
GCCCTCCACCGCCGGGTCGTCGGCTTGGCCTGGGTGCGCGCGCCAAGGCGCTCGGCAACGCCTACTCTGCTCTGGCGCGCAGCGTTGAGGCAACTTATTATAATCCGGCCGGTCTGCCGTTTATCCAGGACAAAGAAATCCTCGCGTCCTATCGTTTCCTGGCTCTGGACAGACAGTTCACTTTTGTCGGTTTTGGCATGCCGATAAGTCCCGAGGTTGGTCCGGATCAAACAACAGTCAATGGCGGCTTCTCATTATCATGGCTGCGGGCAGGCGTGAATGACATCGACGGCCGAAATACAGATGGTCAGCATTTTGACGATCTTTCCAATGATGAAAACGCGTTCATGTTTGCGTTTGCACTCAGTCCCTGGTCCAGGCTGTCCGTCGGTCTCACCGTGAAGGTGCTTTGGAATCGATTTCCGAACCTTGGCAACGATGGGCAGACGATTTCCTCCACAGGCGTGGGTTTCGATTTGGGCGTCATGGTATTCCCCGCGGAGTGGTTGGCGCTCGGCGCCACCATCAAAGAAATCAATTCCAGGTATCGCTGGAATACGGAAGACCTGTTTGGTGAAGACGGTTCCGAAACCATCAACAAATTCCCGAAGATCATACGTTATGGCGTGGCTATCTCGCCGCCTCAGCTAAAGAACGTCACGTTTGTGTTTGACTATGAGCAAATGTACCGGGAGAAACTTCTCAGCAGCAAGATAGCCGACCGATATCACGCCGGTGTGGAGGCTGTCTTTTTGCAAGATGTTGTTGTGCGCGCTGGTTTTGATGATGGTACGATCACTGCCGGCGGAGGCTATGAGTTTTCATTAGTCGGAAAAAAATCGCAACTAAACTATGCTTTTGTTTCCGCAAGCGACCGTCCCGAGGACGAACATGTTTTCACCTGGGTTTTCAGGCTGTAGTTTTTTGCTGTATCATGAAAGGAGTATAGATTGTATAAGACCAAGCAAATCCTGTGTCTCATCGGTTTCATGATCTTGACTTGCCAGCAGGTCTTTGCGCAAAGCGGAGACGGCGGTGCGACAGGCCTGGCTTTTTTGAAGTTTGGCGCCGGAGCGCGCGCGGCGGGATTGGGCAACGCTTTCACAGCTCTAAGTGATGATGCGACAGCATCCTATTGGAATCCTGCCGGCTTGTCAGCAATTCGGCGCACGCGGCTTGCTTTCACGCATACGGAATGGCTGCAGGACATCTCCAACGATTTTCTCGCTGTGGCCTTTCCCGCATTTAGCGGCGGCGTCGGCCTGAGCGTATTTAGCAATCAGGTGGATGGAATTGAGCGCCGGGACATCCCGTCTGTCGAGCCGATTGGCACAGTGGATGCCAACGATATCGCCGCAAGCCTGTCCTATGCCCGGACGCTCAGCGACCGCCTGAGCGCTGGCGTCACGCTCAAGTACCTGTACGAGAAAATCTATCTGGAAAGTGCCAGCGGTTATGCCTTCGACTTCGGCCTTCGCTTTCAGTCCGGCTCATTACCTGTAGCTGCAGCGCTGGTACTGCAAAATGTAGGCGCTATGAATGATCTGCAAAGTGAATCCATCAGACTGCCCACGACGCTTCGGGCCGGCCTGGCGTATCAAGTCGATCTGATGACTATAGACGGCACGCTGTCATTGGTCGCCGATGCCATAAAAGTGCGTGATGCCGAGTGGCGGGCTGGGTTCGGAGCCGAAGTGGCTGTGAAGCAACACTTTTCGCTGCGGCTCGGATATCAAACTGGTTTTGATGACAAGAGCGTGAGCGGCGGTTTTGGTTTGCACGTCAGTCGCTATAACGTCGATTACGGATATACGCCATTCAGTTCAGGCTTTGGCGACACACACCGATTCTCGTTTGGATTGGACCTGTAAATATATATCGGGTAAGACGCCAGAAAAAAAATCTTGCTTCCTGTTCTTCAATTACTTATAATTTAATTTGTTTTAATCAGATAAGGCGTAAGGGAGGAAGCTCACTCAATCCAGGAGATGAGATAGTCCATGCTAAGGGCTCAAAAAAAATTAACCAAGAGACAAATAAAAGAAGATAGGTTTGTCACCTTTTATTTCAGGGCGCAAGATTTCTTGCAGCGACACAGCCGTAATATTCTCTACGCAGTTGGCGCCGTTGCGGCAATTGTCCTCATCGTTTTTATTTTTCAGAGCAAACAAGCGGAGAAAGAACGAAACGCCATCGTCGAGTTGACCAAGGCCAAGATTCGATATTTTGAGACGGATTACGATGCCGCAATCCCAATCCTGACCAATCTGGTGGAGCAATACGGCGGCACGGATAGTGCTCAGGAGGGAACATTCTATCTTGCCAACGCCCACTTTCAAGTCGGCAACTACGTTGAAGCTGAAAAATACTTCACCCGTTTTTTGGAAAATGATGGCGATGATATCTTGAGCGCCTCAGCAATGACAGGTATCGCGGCATGCCTTGAAGAGCAGCAGAATTATGAAAAGGCCGCAGAGTTATATAAAGAATCTGCCGACAAATATGCTGAAAACTTCATGGCGCCACAAAATCTCTACGACAGTGCACGTTGTTACGCCCTTTCAGGCAAAATAGATGAGGCCCGTCAGACTTTAAGTAAGCTTCTCGAAAAATATGAAGACGCTACCATAAGAAGTGACGCCGAAATATTGCTTTCCGAGCTTTCTTCATAAGAAGTTACAATTTCTTTCGCCCTCAGAATTTGCTTGCAAAAACTGAATATATTTATTATATTTATGCCTGAAAGTGGGTCATTCAGACCCACTTTTTTATTGTGTGGGTATGGAAAATTTGATTGAAAAAGTCCGTGACCTGGTGTTGCCGATTCTGGATTCCTACAGTGTCGAACTGGTGGATCTGGAGGTGAAGGGTAGGGAAGGAAGTCGGAGTGTCAAGGTGTTTATCGATACCCCCGGAGGTATCGATCTTGAAACATGTACTCGCATCAGCCGAACACTTTCAGAACAACTGGACATTAATGACACCATCTCCGGTAACTATCGCCTGGAGGTTTCATCACCGGGTGTTAGCCGGCCCCTTCGAAATAGCCGGGACTTTGCGAGAAATACAGGGCGCGAGGTCGAAGTTGTTTTCGAAGTCCTGGATGGGCAGACTCAATTGCGTGGCAAGCTTGTGGATGTGACCGAAGAGGCTATTCAGGTACAGACAAAGAAAGAGTTGAGAACCATACCAGTGTCAACAATAAAGCATGGCAAAGTTTGTCTGCCGTGGTAATATCCAGGTAACAGGAGGTATAGTGAAGCGATGAAGAGCGAAATTGTTGAGGCCTTTTCTCAAATCGCGAAGGAAAAGAACATCGAGAGGGAACAACTCGGAGAAATCCTCGAGCATACGATTTTGTCTATCATCAAAAAGAAGTATGGTAAGGCAGATAATTTCGATATCTTCGTTAGCATGGATAAAGGCGAAATAGAAATTTATCAGAACAAGGTCATCGTGGAAGAAGTCGAGGACGAAGTGGAAGAAATCAGTCTGGAAGCTGCCCGCGCTGTTGAACCTGACCTTGAACTCGGTGATGAATTTATCGAGATTATTGATCCCATGAGTTTTGGCCGGCGGCTGATTGTTTCGGCCAAGCAGAATCTGAATCAACGGCTGAAGGATGCAGAAAAAGATAAACTGTATGAAGAATATGGCAAGCGTGTCGGCGAGATAATCATCGGCGATGTTCGTCAGATCAATCGCAATGAGATTTATCTGAATATCGATAAGACGGAAGTCATTTTGCCGAGAAACGAGCAAATCCACAGCGAACGTTACCGCCGCGGTGAGCATGTACGAGCGATAATCAAGTCGGTCGAGAAAACCAACCGCGGTCTTGAGATTATCATCTCCCGTGCTGATCCGCAAATTCTGGTTCGTCTGTTCGAGCTGGAGGTGCCGGAAATTTACGATGGCATCATCGAAGTCAAGGACGTTGCACGCGAGCCCGGCGACAGGGCAAAGATTGCGGTTGTATCCAACGACAAGCGGATCGATGCTTTGGGCGCTTGTGTGGGTATGAAAGGCATCCGGATCCAGTCGATCAGCAAAGAGCTAAACAACGAAAAAATCGATGTTATCAACTGGCACGCTGACCCCGGCATTTACATCTCGCGCTCTCTGAGCCCGGCAAAGGTGTATAAGGTGATTGTTGACCAAAACAAGAAGAAGGCAATCGCCGTCCTGTCAGACGATCAAATTTCACTGGCGATTGGAAGAGGCGGACAAAACAGACGGTTAGCCTCTAAATTGACCGGGTATGATATTGAGATTATCAAAGAATCAGAATATAAGAAGATCATCGAAGACCAAATGGGAGCCGAAGCGAAAGCGCTCGCCGATGGTTATGAACAAGTCAGCTATGACGAAGCGACCAGCTCTCAGCGCCGGATTGAATCCCGTGCTGAGAACAACAAAGCCGCTTCTGATGAGATGCTCCTCGAGGAGTTGGATGATTTGAGCCCGTCTCTCTTAAAGAAGCTGGTTGAGGGAGGATTTGAAACAGTGAACCAGGTTAAGAAGGCGGGAGTCGATGGCGTAATGAATGTGCCCGGAGTCGGTGAGAAAACGGCCCAGAAGCTATTTGACATGATTAATGACAAGCAGGATATATCAAAATAAAGCGGAGTAAGAAGATTTGAGTAAGAAGCGGAGAGTTTTTCAAGTTGCACGCGAACTCAACCTTTCCAACGAAGCGGTCATCACGTTTCTCGGCAAGCATGACAAGTCCATCCGGAACCAAATGAGCGCAGTGCCTGAGGATCTGTATGATGAGATCTGCAGGAAGTACAAAAAAGATATGGATTCTCCGGAAGGTGCGTCCGATTTTCGCCAGCAGTTGAAAGAAAAGCAGGTCCTTGAGGAATTGCGTAGAAACAAGGCCCGAATGGAGTTGGAGGAACGCATCCGCTTTGCTACTCAACTTGCAGAGCAAAGACCGCATCGTTTGCGCAGAGCGAAGGAAGAAGAGGAACGCAGAGAGGAAGAAGCAGAGGCTCGTGAACGCGAAGCGAGAGAGAAGAAAGCCAAAAGACCTCCTAAAAAAGACGAAGAGAAAGCGAAGCCGGCGCCTGAAGAAGAACAGCACGAAGAAACCGATGATGAGGTTTCCGTTGTAGACCTGATTTCAAAAGCAAAGAAAGAAATCGATCAGCAAAAGAAGGCCGGGACCGACAAGCAGGGAGAAAAACCAGAGCCACCGAAGCCTGAAGAACCGAAACCGACAGCAAAGCAAGAAGAGGTACGTCCGAAAGCGAAGGACGATAAAGCGGAAGACAAGAAAGCAGAAGCGCGAAAAGAGCCTGAAAAAGCCAAGCCTGAAGAAGCGCCCGCTGAAACGGAAAAAAGCAAGAAGAAGAAAGAAGAAGCTCAGCCCGCCGCCGAAGCCAAGGATACCAAAGAGGAGAAACCGAAACGTAAGGGCAAGAAGAAGAAAAAGAAACGTAAGATCAGCGAAGAAGAAATTCAGGCATCAATCAAGCAGACCCTCGCCTCCCTTGATGAGGTTAAGCCGAAGAAACGGCGGAGAAAATCCAGGGGCGCAGAGGATGATGAGGTTGGGGAAGAAAGAAACGTCGTCAAGGTCAGCGAGTTTATTTCTGTCGCTGAGCTTGCCGACCAATTGAATGTTGAGCCTAATCAAGTCATATCCAAATGTCTCGAGCTTGGTGTCATGGTTTCTATCAATCAGCGCCTGGAGATGGATGTTATCGAAGCCGTTGCTGACGAGTTTGGTTTCGAAGTTGAAAAGATCGAAGAATACGGCGCCGAGATCATCGATAAATATGAAGACACAGAGGAGGACCTGGAGGCTGCTGAACCGCGTCCACCGGTTGTAACCATCATGGGCCACGTCGACCATGGCAAGACCTCTCTGCTGGACTACATCCGGAAAAGCAGCATTATCTCTGGAGAATCCGGCGGCATTACGCAGCATATCGGCGCCTATGAGGTTTCACTGGATGGCAAGCGGGTGACGTTTTTGGATACACCGGGCCATGAAGCGTTTACGGCCATGCGCGCACGCGGCGCCCAGGCAACAGATATCGTAGTTCTTATCGTTGCGGCCGACGATGGCGTGCAACCTCAGACCGTCGAGGCAATCAACCATGCTCTGGCAGCCAATGTCCCGATTGTGGTCGCCATAAATAAGATTGACAAACCGACAGCGAACCCGGATTTCATA
>CAZVSL010000007.1:6197-29360 GCA_964629935.1 uncultured Calditrichaceae bacterium
CAACAACTTTCTGAGCGCAACGTCATTGTCGAACAATGGGGCGGCAAGTATCAATGCGTGGAGATGTCTGCCAAAACTGGTGTTGGCGTCGATAGACTGCTCGAATTGTTGACGCTTGAAGCTGAGTTGCTGGAACTGAAGGCCAATCCGGATAGAACCGCGCGCGGCGTGATTATTGAATCAAAGCTCGACAAGGGCAAGGGCGCCGTCGGTACAGTGCTGGTGCAAAGCGGTACATTGCACATTGGAGACTTATTCGTTGCCGGTCAGCAGAGCGGCAAGGTGCGAGCCATGTACAACGAACGCAATCGCAAAGTTGACGAAGCTCCGCCGTCAACGCCGGTGCAGGTGATCGGTTTTGACGGCGTGCCACAGGCAGGAGACACTTTCGTGGTCATGGAGTCTGAACGTGAGGTGCGTGAAATCAGCACAAAACGTCAGCAGCTCAAACGTGAGCAGGAATTCAGGGCAACTCGCCATCTGACCCTGGATGAAATAGCCAAGCAAATCCGGCAAGGCGAGGTCAAAGAGCTGAATATCATTATCAAGGCTGATGTTGATGGCTCGATCGAAGCCTTAAGTGATTCACTCATGAAGCTGTCAAATGAAGAAGTCTCGGTTCGAGTTATTCATAAGGCAGTGGGTGGCATTTCCGAATCCGATATTTTGCTGGCCTCGGCGTCCGACGCTATCATCATCGGGTTTCACGTTCGGCCAACGATTCAGGCAAGAGAGTTGGCCAAGAAAGAGCACATCGATATCAGGCTCTACGATATCATTTACTCGGCTGTAGAAGATGTGAAGTCCGCACTGGAAGGCATGCTGGACCCAGAGATCAAGGAGGAACTCACGTCTACCATAGAAGTGCGCGAGACCTTCAAGGTGCCAAAAGTCGGTACGATTGCCGGAAGTTATGTGCTTTCCGGTAAGGCATCGCGCAATGATTTCGTGCGGGTATATCGCGATGACAAGCTCCTCAATGAAACTAAGATTAGCTCACTTAAACGATTCAAAGAAGACGTGAAGGAAGTCGCATCCGGGTTTGAGTGTGGCATCGCGCTTGATGGATTTGATGACATTAAAGTTGGCGACATAATTGAAACCTACAAAAAGGTCGAAACTGCCCGCCATCTGTAAACAAGCAATAATATGCTCGTTGGAGTTCTAAGAGTTGAGCTGTTTGTACCAGACAGCAACTCGTTGAAATCAAAAAGGGGGGTTCTGGGAAGCTTGAAGAAACGGATACGCAACAAGTTCAATGTTTCCGTTTCCGAAATAGATAATCTCGACAAGTGGCAAAGAATTTCCCTTGGCATTTCTATGGTTTCCAATGAAGAGCGGTTTATTGATACAACTATGACAGAGGTCCTGAAATTCATTCACCAGGAAATCAGAGTCGAAATTCTTGACCACCTGGTTGAACTATACTAAATTTAGATTATGGTCGACTTCAAGCGCTCACAACGTGTCGCAGAATTGCTGAGGCAAGAGTTGAATCACATTTTAACCTATGCACTCAAAGATCCTTTGATTGGGATGGCGTCAATTAGCAAGGTGACGTTGACCAATGACCTTGGGTTTGCAAAAGCGTATGTCAGCATTATTGGCGATGACAAGTCAATCGATGATACGCTGCATGGGTTGAAGCGAGCAAGAAGTTTTGTGCGGGCTGAATTGCGCAACCGGACAGATTTAAGAACCATCCCGGAAATAGAGTTTGTTTATGACGGGTCTGCTGCGCATGCACAAAACATCGAATCACTTCTGCACAAAATCCGCCGTGAGGATAATGATGAATCTGCAGAAGAAAACTGAATTCCAGATAAGTGAAGAGCCTTTGAGTCTCATGCACCTCCTGACATCCAATGATATTCTAAATATCAACAAGCCAGAAGGATGGACCTCCTTTGACGTCGTTAAGAAAATCCGCAATATAGTTCGGGTTAAAAAGGTCGGGCACGCTGGCACTTTAGACCCTTTCGCGACCGGTGTTTTGCTAGTCTGCGTCGGGCGAGCAACCAAGCGCGTGCCGGAGCTCATGCAACTGGAGAAAGAGTACGTCGCACGCCTCAGGTTCGGGATGGTGACAGACACGTTTGATCGTACCGGCGCCGTGCAGGAAACACACGATGTTCCACGTTTTTCAGCGGAGCGGCTTGTTGATACTTGTCAGGATTTTTGTGGCGAAATCTGGCAGCTCCCTCCGATGTATTCCGCGGTCAAAGTGAATGGTCAGCGTCTTTATCAATTGGCCAGAAAAGGCCTTACAGTTGAAAGAGAGCCACGCAAAATCACAGTTCATAATATTGATGTTGTAGAATTTGACCTGCCGTCCGCAACGCTACGCATCCGTTGCTCCAAAGGTACATATATCCGCTCCCTGGCACATGATATTGGCCGGCAGCTCGGGTGTGGCGCTTTACTCGATGCACTAACCAGAACAAGAATTGGTGAGTATCGAATCGAAGAGGCATTCACGGTCGCGCAATTTATTCAACAGCACAACAAGGCTGTGCAAAATAGCTGAAATGAATTGATGGAAGTTTATCGCGACCTACAGAAAATAAGAAAAGAACAAAACTCAGTCTTGACTGTTGGAAGCTTTGATGGAATTCATCTCGGGCATCAGTTCATTTTGGATCATTTAAGGCAGCAAGCTCGCGATTTAAACGCCATGAGTACCCTGGTCACCTTTTCTCCACATCCTAAGCTTGTACTGCAGAGCGCTTCTGCCCATGACGGTCACAAGATACTTTCTACAATTGCCGAGAAACTTGAAATACTGCAGGACATGGATATTGATCGTGTAGTCGTTATCCCGTTTACGCGTGAATTCTCTCAGACCCCCTCAGACGAATTCGTTCAGGACATCTTGTTTGAAGTGATTGGTTTCAAAAAGATTATAATCGGGTATGACCATGCCTTTGGTAGAAATAGAGAAGGCGGCTCCCAGACTCTGAAAGAACTTGGCAACAAGCTTGGTTTTGAAGTTGAAGAACTGCCGGAGTTCAAGAACAAGCCTTATGTGCTCAACAGCACCAACATACGCAGATTCCTCAGCGAAGGCAACGTGCGGGAAGCAGCGCGGGCACTGGGGCGTAACTATCGTCTCAGCGGGATCGTACGAAAAGGAAATCAACGCGGCCACAAGCTGGCGTACCCAACTGCTAACATCGAGCCAATCGCGCGGGAAAAATTGATTCCGGCGCGAGGCGTCTATGCAGTTTGCGTTCATTATGCAGGCAAGAAGCTAAAAGGCATGATGAATATCGGTGTTCGGCCTACCTTCAACGAAACCAGTGTTTCCCTTGAAGTACATATTTTTGACTTTAACCAAAACCTGTATGGCAAAGAAATAGCCGTTGAGTTTGTTGACTGTATAAGAGAAGAACAGCAGTTCTCAAGACCGGAGGAGCTGATAAAGCAGCTTCACATAGACAAAAAGAACAGCCTTAAAATACTAAGTAACGAATAGGAGGATTGATGTCATTAACGAAGGAAAAGAAAAGCGACATCATCAAGAAGCACGGCAGCAGTGAGCAGGATTCAGGAAAAGCCGAAGTCCAGATCGCTCTGCTAACTGAACACATTAATCAACTTACACCACACTTTGACAAGCACAAGCAGGACCACCATTCCCGCCGTGGCCTTCTTAAGATGGTAGGAAAAAGGCGTCGTTTGCTCGACTATCTGGCCAAGAAGGACATCGAAAGATACCGGGCCATTATCAGAGAACTGGGCATTCGCCGCTAATTTCTACATTAAATATTCCCCTGGTACAGATAGAATCGAAAGCGTCTCATCTGACCAGTGTGGTTTTTCAGGTGTTTCCAGTTGATGGAAATGCTCATTCCGATACAGATACAAAGGAGTTTTTGTGAACATGTCATACCTTGAAGAACTTGATTTAGATGGAAAAAAGTACTCAATTGAAACCGGCCGCCTGGCCAAACAGGCCGATGGCGCCGTCCTTGCCCGCCTGGGTGACACCATAGTTCTGGCCACGGTTGTGGGGGCTGAGGAGCCAACTGAGGGGCTTGATTTCTTTCCGCTGACTGTTGATTACCGTGAAAAGGCGTACTCTGCCGGCAAAATACCGGGAGGCTTTTTCAAACGGGAGGGCCGGCCGAGCGAGAACGAAATCCTGAGCGCCAGATTGGTCGACAGATCGATACGACCGCTGTTCGAAGATGGATACCGCTGCGAAGTGCAAATCCTTATCTCCGTCTTATCGGCAGACAAAGAGAATGACCCGGATGTTGTGGGCATAACTGCTGCCTCCGCGGCCCTGATGGTCTCCGATGTTCCTTTTCACAATCCAATAGCTGGCGTCAGGGTAGCAAAGATAGGAGATAAGTTCATTGTCAACCCGGCATACAGCGATCTGGAGGTCAGTGAACTGGATCTCATTATTAGCGGCACCCGGGATTCCATCGTTATGGTCGAGGGTGAGGCGCGGGAAATCAGTGAGGCTGACATGGTTGCTGCGCTCGAGTTTGGTCACGAAAAGATTCGAGCCCTCATAGATATGCAGGGCCGACTCATAGAGAAAGCGGGAAAGCCAAAACGAACGTGGGAGCCGCCTGTGATTCCGGAAGAGCTGGTCAAACAGGTTTCAGACTATGTCACACCTAAGTTTAAAGATCTCTACCAGATCACTGACAAAAAAGAACGTCAGAGGGCGCTCAAACAGCTACGTGATGAAGTGCTCGAACAGGTTGAAGAAGCTTTCCCGGAATCTGAAAAGCAGGTGGCAGATATTATCCATGAGCGTGAGAAAGAGTACGTTCGAGAGCAGATCGTTGCCGAAGGTAAACGCATCGATGGTCGCGGCCTGGATGACATCCGCGATATTTCCTGTGAGGTTAATGTCTTGCCGCGAACCCATGGGTCGGCGCTCTTCACGCGAGGCCAGACCCAGGCGCTCGCTACAACCACCCTCGGCACAAAGATTGATGAGCAGAAGATGGATGAGCTCGAAGGCGAATTTTGGAAAAGCTACATGCTGCACTACAATTTCCCGCCCTATTGCGTGGGTGAAATCAAGCCGATGCGTGGCACAAGCCGACGGGAAATTGGCCACGGCCACCTGGCCGAGCGTTCCATAAAGCCGGCTATGCCGTCGGAGACAGTTTTTCCTTACACAGTTCGCGTTGTCTCGGAGATATTGGAATCCAATGGCTCGTCATCAATGGCCACCGTGTGCGCTGGCACACTTGCACTCATGGATGCCGGTGTACCTTTGAAAACGCCTGTTGCCGGCATAGCGATGGGATTGATAAAGCAAGATGACGATTATTTTGTTTTGACAGATATCCTTGGTGATGAAGACCATCTGGGAGATATGGATTTCAAGGTGGCGGGCTCAGATGAGGGGATCACCGGCTTCCAAATGGACATAAAAATAAAAGGCATTCCAACCACTGTTGTAGGTAAGGCGCTGGAAAAAGCTCGTGCAGCACGGCTCAAAATACTCAATATTATGAACCAGACCTTGAGCAAGCCGCGTGATGAAATGTCACCGTTCGCGCCACGTATCACCACCATGAAAATTAATGTCGATTATATTGGTACCATTATCGGACCAGGCGGAAAGATGATACGTGAGATCACGGAGAAGTCCGGCGCAACCGTCAATATTGATGATGATGGCACGATTCTCATAGCATCAGCGGATCCGGAGAGCAGCCGCCTGGCTCAGGAGATGATCGAGCACCTCGTACAGGAACCAGAAAGAGGCAGCGTGTATACGGGTAAGGTTAAGAAAATCACAAACTTTGGCGCCTTTGTCGAGATTCTGCCGGGCAAGGAAGGCTTGCTCCACATTTCGCAAATCGCTCACGAGAGGATCAATAAAGTTGAAGATGTGCTAAAACTCGGTGATGAAGTCCAGGTCAAGCTACTTGACATTGATGCGCAAGGCAAGCTTGACTTAAGTCGCAAAGCGCTCCTGCCGAAGGAGTAAAAAACAACGAGATACAATTAGATGGTTCGTAAGGATTCCTATTATAACAAGACAGAACTAAGTAACGGCATAAGAGTTGTCACAGAAAAGATACCGAATGTCAGATCCGTATCCATAGGCATGTGGTTAACTGTTGGCTCGCGCGATGAACGCGTAGAAAACAATGGCATTGCGCACTATACCGAACACATGATGTTCAAAGGAACGACTCGTCTGAGTGCCTCCGATATTGCCCAGAGCCTCGAACGTGTTGGCGGCTACCTCAATGCATTCACTGGCAAGGAAGTTACCTGCTATTACGCGCATGTGTTAAACGAACACATCAGCAATGCTGTTGAAATTCTGGGAGAGATTCTGACAAACTCTGTTTTCGATGAAGTGGAGATGGAAAAGGAGAAGCGCGTCATTCTCGATGAGCTCAGCAACATTGAGGAAATGCCGGAAGAGTTACTGCATGATCTGTTTTGGGAGGACCTGTTCCCCGACCATCCGCTCGGGATGTCCATAATCGGTAAGCGGGACACTGTCTCGGATATCGACCGGAGCAAAATTCTCGACTTCATAGACCGAAATTACACAAGCGACAGAATCGTTGTCGCTGCTGCTGGAGACGTGGATCACCAGGAATTGGTTGATCTGCTCGGAAACAATGTTGCGAAACTGAAGCGAGGCGCCCTTCCCAGCCAATACCCGCTACCCAATCTCCCTGATACGAACGTGAATGTGGTCGAAAACGGAGCGATTCAAGCCCACGTTTGTCTCGGAACACAAGCTTATGATTATCGGGATCGCAAAAAGTTTGCTCTGCTTGTGCTGAATACGCTGTTGGGCTCTGGCATGAGTTCCCGACTGTTTCAGAACATCCGTGAAAAACATGGCATCGCTTATTCGATCTATTCCTTCGTAGATTTTCTTTTTAACACAGGAGTTTTTGGGATCTACCTCGGGACCGACAAAGAAAATGTGGAACGGTCTCTCGAATTAATTCAAGATGAATTACAAATGCTGACGCGAAATAGTGTGTCAGTTGATGAGCTGGAACGCACCAAGTCTCAGCTAAAAGGTAATCTGATGTTAGGACTTGAAGGGACATCCAGTCGTATGAATCGTCTCGCGAAGATGGAAATCTATCTCGGTGACTACTTTACGTTGGATGACACGATCAAGGAAATCGATGCGGTTAACCGCCGCGATCTGCACGCAATAGCCGTTGAGCTGTTCGATGAGAACAGGCTGCATACAACCATACTCAAACCGAAAGCCAATTAGAGGGAGGAGCACAAAAAATGAGAATAGGCATCCCACGTGAGATTAAGACAAATGAGAATCGGGTATCTTTGATTCCTGCAGGTGTCGAGCTGCTAAAGAGAAACGGCCACACTGTGATGGTCGAAACTAAGGCCGGGATCGGGAGCGGCTTTAGTGACAAGCTATACGTTGAAGCAGGCGCTGAAATTGCTGCCACTCCTGAAGAAGTCTATACCAAAGCTGACATGATCATGAAGGTAAAGGAGCCGCTGGCCTCCGAGTACAAATTGATCCGGGAAGACCAGATCGTTTTTACCTATTTTCATTTTGCAGCCTCCCGTGAGCTCACCGAAGCGATGGTAGAATCCAAATGCATCGCGATAGCCTACGAAACCGTCCAGGAACCATCCGGCAATTTACCACTCCTGGTACCAATGAGTGAAGTGGCCGGACGGATGTCGATTCAGGAAGGAGCGCGCTATCTTGAGAAACTGCACGGTGGCAAGGGAATCCTGCTCGGAGGCGTCCCTGGTGTTGAACCTGCTCGGGTGGTAATTTTGGGCGGTGGCGTGGTTGGCACCAATGCAGCCAAGATCGCTGCCGGTCTGGGTGCCCGTGTTGCAATACTTGATATCAACCTTGAAAGACTACGCTATCTCGATGATGTGATGCCAAGGAATGTGGTAACAATCATGTCCAACCCGGTTAACGTCCGGAAAGCAATTTCAGAAGCGGATCTGGTTGTGGGCGCGGTATTAATCCCGGGTGCGAAGGCGCCCAGTCTTGTGACTAAAGATATGCTAAAGCTAATGAAGAAAGGCTCTGTGCTGGTTGATGTTGCCGTTGATCAGGGTGGCTGTGTTGAGACAATCAAGCCAACAACCCACGAAGATCCCATATATGTGATCGAGGGAGTCATACACTACGGCGTTGCCAACATGCCAGGCGCTGTGCCCATGACTTCGACCAAAGCTCTTACAAATGCTACCTTACCGTATGCGATTGAAATTGCAAACCACGGCTTTCCGGCTATCGTAAAGAGAAATCGCGAAATCGCTAAGGGCGTCAACATAGTAAGAGGCAAAATAACTCATAAAGGCGTAGCCGAGGCATTCAACCTACCTTATGAGGCGCTTAATCTGGACTGACCCAAAACGGCGCCACTCAGATGTTTGTTCCAATTCTCGCCTATCATAAAATCCAAAATGCGTTCGAACTCGGAGTTTCGTACACAACTCCGGAACAGTTTGAGCGTCAGATTCGATTTTTGGCCGAGCAAGGTTTTAAAACGACGACTATCTTCGACTATGTCCGGAACCGGTGTCGCGGCGGGAAGAACATTATCATCACCTTTGACGACGCATACACCTCTGTTTACAAAAACGCTTTTCCAACCTTGCAGCGGTTTGGCTACGTGGCAACGGTTTTTGTGATCACAAAATATGTAGGTGCTACAAATACCTGGGACTATCATTCTGACAGGTATCGAACCAGCCACTGCAACTGGGGGCAAATCAGTGAGTTGTCAGCATCAGGGTGGGAGGTAGGGTCACACACGGTCTCTCACCCGAACCTGCGGTTTTTGTCAGGACAAAAGAGATGGCATGAGTTGATGTATTCAAAAGATGTACTCGAACATCAGCTCCAGAAAGAAGTTGGAGTCATCTCGTATCCATTTGGGTCTTATGATCAACCAGTCATTGATGATGTGATGAAAGCAGGGTATTTCGCTGCATGCACATTGGGCCACAACTATCCGTACGACCAGGACTTTCCTTACGCGTTATGCAGAAGGGGTGTATATTGCTTCGAAACGCTTCATTGGTTCCGGCAAAAGTTGCACAACAACTACTGGGCGCATTGTGATGACATGAAGCAAAAAATAATCTCCAGATGCGCTCAAAGTCCGGTATTCTTACGTTTCGTGAAATCAGGTCAAAAATTGCTTGATTAAGTCGCGCATAATTATATATTGCGTGGTTAGCTACTTGACTTTTTAGGGTGTGGCTTGCCAATGAAAGACTTCGCTATCAAGAAGCTGTATTATTCTATCAGCGAAGTTAGCAAAATGACTTCGGTGAAGCCGTACGTCCTCAGGTATTGGGAAGGCGAGTTTAGCGAGCTTCGCCCGTCAAAGAACAGGGCAGGCAAACGCATCTATCGCAGCAGTGACATCGACATTGTTTTACTGATCAAGAAGTTGTTATACACAGACAAGTTCACAATCGAAGGCGCGAAGCGAAAGTTAAAAGAAATAAGCAGGGGAGAGCAACAAGCAGCGCAGGCGGGTGAAGAAATACAGGAGCCCTCTCCAGACAAAAAGAAAGATGGCCTGGTTAGCGAAATAAGACAGGGATTACACGACATTATTCGCATCATTGACGGCTAAACAAAAGTAAGTATTCTGAAATCGGGGCGTAGCGCAGTCCGGTTAGCGCACTTGACTGGGGGTCAAGGGGTCGCTGGTTCAAATCCAGTCGCCCCGACTAAGAAACAAAAAGGTAGAGCGCAGATTCTACCTTTTTTGTATATTGATGATATAGCACTCTGAACGATGGAAGGTCTCTGGGCAATCATACCAGCCTACAATGCGGCCAAAACCATTCGTGACGTTGTCCATGGTTTAATCGAGGTCATTCCCGATATCAGGGTAATTGTTGTGGATGATGGGTCAGCAGATAATACCAGCCAAGTGATTGCCGGCATTCATGGCGTCCATGTCGTGCGGCACGCTAGAAATCAGGGGAAAGGGGCTGCTTTGAAGCAGGGAATCCGCCAGGCGCTCGCGTCCGGCGCCCGCCTGGTTATGACTCTGGACGCCGATGGCCAGCATCGACCGGAGGACGCGCCGCGCTTGCTGGATGAATTGCAGAAGCAAGATGTGGACGTTATCGTTGGCTCCAGAATGTTCGATGTATCGGTCATGCCACTGCATCGAATTGTGAGCAATGCCATTACCTCCATGTTGGTCTCCAGACGGTTGCAGCAGCAGGTTTCGGACTCCCAGTCTGGCTATCGTTTGTACAAGAGCGAAGTGTTTGATGCAATGGAACTATGTAGTCGGCGTTTTGACTTTGAGACAGAGCTCTTGCTCAAAATAGGCAAAAGGAAACTCAAAATCGGGGCCGCGCCAGTTGCGACCATTTATGACAACAGCCTGGAAAGCTCCATTAGAGTTACAGATGTCTTCAGGTTTCTGAATGTGTATGTCAAAAGTTTCTTTTGGCGATAAGCCCCAGAAAATAGAAAAAGAGGATTAGGCTTGTGGAAGCAATGTCAGGCAAGGAGGCAGCGGTACCTCAGGCTAACATAGTCAGGCGTCTTTATGACTGGGTGTTGTCCTGGGCCGATTCCCCATACGGTTCTGCAGCATTGTTTCTGTTGGCGTTTGCCGAATCATCATTTTTTCCGGTGCCTCCTGATGTTTTGTTGATAGCTCTTGCGTTATCAGACAAGACCAAGGCGATAAGATTTGCCGTCATCTGCTCAATTGGATCATTGCTTGGGGGCATGTTCGGATATCTGATCGGATATCAATTTTGGCATCTTGCTGGCGATTTCTTTTTCAGCTATGTGCCCGGTTTCACAGAAGACCGTTTTGAACAGGTACGGTATCTTTATCGGCAGTATGATTTCCTGATCATATTTACAGCAGGATTTACCTTTATCCCTTATAAGATTTTCACCATATCAAGTGGTGTATTCGATGTTAGCTTTGGTGGGTTCCTAATAGCATCGGCTCTGAGTCGGGCAGCCCGCTTTTTTATAATAAGTGGCTTGATTTGGAAATACGGCGCGCCAATAAAAAAATTCATCGATAAGTACTTTAATTCGCTTGCTTTTTTGTTCGTGGTTTTGTTAATTGGTGGGTTTTTGATAGTAAAGTATGTGATGTAATGTTATTTTCGGGGCGTAGCGCAGCCCGGTTAGCGCGCCACGTTCGGGACGTGGAGGCCCCCGGTTCGAATCCGGGCGCCCCGACTCTTTTTATCCTGCAATCGGTTTCCCTAAAGTTTTCAACAGAAGTAGTTCGGTCGGGTCGGTTAGAGGCGATCTGAAAGTTGTTTTCTTTACCTGCCGCATAGGTTTACATAATATATATTATATACGCTATGCTTGCCTAAACTCTATTGGTTCGCTGATAGCAGGGTTTCCGCCTCCATCTTAATCGGTGTATTCACTTTTAACTGAACAATCTCATTGAGCTGGTCAAGTGCAACGCCGCGCTGATTATTTTGTAACGCTGCAATGGCGTAATTGAATTTGGCGAGCAAGTTAGCAGGATTTTTTTTCAACGCTAGTTCAAGCTTCTCGATAGCGTGTTCATATTCTTGCTTCTGGATCAGTATCTTACCAAACACCGACAGCAAGATACTATCCAAATTATCGAGCTTTTCTACTTCTTCAATGCATCTGACGGCATTCTCATTGTCGCCAACATAGCTATATGCTATAGCCAATTCCTTAAAATACAATGCTTTAGTGCCATTTTCAGCAACTGCTTTCTCAAAAGCCTCAATAGCACGCTTAACCTGACCCGCACGCAGGCAGGCCTCGCCAAGCGAATACCACACGAAATCATCGTCCGCTTTATGTTTTAAATAAATGGTATACATCTGTACAGCTTTATTGTAGTCGGAATAAAGAAACGCGTTGTAGCCCTCTTGGTAGTATCTCTCGATGTTGTGGACATCAGCAGAATCTTCAGGCGAGAGTGCTTGCGTGGACGCGCCCTGGCTGGTTGCAGCCATGGCGCGTTTTGCATGATTGGTTAGCTGTGGATTGGCGCCGATCTCGATGACTCTCTTGTAGTGGAGGTTGGCTTTCTCTCTCTCCCCTCTGAGGGAATATATCTTAGCCAAGCCGAAATGGGCGCGCACTTCTTTGGGTGAAAGCTCGATGCTTCTCAAAAACATCTTGATGCCGTCGTCGTAACGCTTCAGAATACTGTAAACTGCACCAAGATTCAGGAAGGCAAGCGGATGATCGGGATAAAAGACCAGGCTTTCTTGAAGATACTGTTCGGCTTTATCGAATTTTCGTGTCTTGAGGTAAACAGTGCCAAGAATAAGGTGAGCTTTGTAGTAAATTGGGCAAAGGCTAAGCGCCTTGTTGAAGTTCTCGATCGCCTCGGTGAAATTCTTGAGCTCAAAGAAAGCGATGCCGACATTAAAGTAGTAGTCAGGATCGGAGGAGTTGATAGAAATGGCTTTGATCCACTTGCTTATCGCCTCTTGGTAATTCTTTTGTCGTGCCAGCACCAGGGCTTCATTATGAGCCTCTTCAGCTTTCTCATCATGTTTTGGCGCAATCCAGGTGAGTTTGACTTTGGTTTGCTTTTGCGCAACCTTGAGGGTGCCACTCCCGTGGCCGTATTTGTTCAGAAAGAAATGCTTTACATATTGCTGTCTATGTTCTTCGTTTTCGAAGTCGGCCAGTTGGCCATTTAGACTGGAGAATTCGGTGATTCGGATAACCACTGAAAACTCTTTGCTACCTGCTGTATCCACCAGATTCAAGATCGTCGATCTCTTGCTTACAATTTCATGACTTGAAGTACTCTAATAAACTGCTAACAAAGAGGTAGGTTTGCGGACTTATCACTTGCTGTGCGAGGACAGGCCCGCTAACGTCCTCACAATTACCAAATCAAAACTCAGGACACTCTCAAGGAGGGATGAGGCAATAAGGAGATTGAATTTGCAGAGAAATAAAACATCATAAATGACACTGAGGTTTTAATCCTGTGATTCAGAATCTTCACTATTGTTCTTGGGCATAGATGCCCTTTTGTTCTCTTCTTGTATTCTCTCGTATATCTCACCCCTAAAAATGCTAATCTCTGTGGGGGCTTCTATGCCTAACCTTATTTGCTTGCCATGAATGTCAACAACTTTGATGATAATGTCGTCTCCAATTACAATCGTCTCACCCAACTTCCTTGTCAGGACTAACATGTCAATTTCCTTAAGTTATTCAAACGAATAGCGGTAAGCTCCATTTGACCCAGACAGTTATGCTATTAAAATTTAGTGACTATTATAAGTAAATTTATATAAATATACAAGATAAATATGAAAAAAGCGATGCCATTGCTTCCCTGATAAAAACCTTGTCAATTTCCCTTTGTGCCGTAACAACCCGAATAGTTCTTGGGCCTTTCAAAGCAGACAAGTACTTCTGGAGACCTGCGCTCCTCAAACATTTTCGAACATAATTCAAAGATATTTCAGTGCTTTCACCCGGTGGTGGCGCCTGACCTATCTTGATGGTACTGAGTATCCTTCTTTGTGAGCTGTCCGGGATTGCAATTTCGCCGATATCACCCAGAGTGATATCGGGACCAAGCACCAGTGATCTGGCGCGTAGTATGATACTGAGTTCTCCTCCTTGCGTATCGTTGTTGCTCCCATGTAGTGTCAGCCCCTTCGGAACATAAAGCAGCATGGTTGTGAGAATTAGAATGCCAATAGTCCTAGTCTGTGCCATAGCTCCTACTCGATTTGCTTTCATAGTTCAATCAGGTTTGTGTTGCCGTAATACTTGGTGGAAATCGGTTTGGTTAACTTGTTAAAGTTCTTTATCACCTCACAAATCTTACGCGCATTAGTTTCAATGATCTCAAGCTTCTCTTTGTGGCTTTCCTGAAACTGTGATGCATCCTGGCGAATTAGCTGAATGTTGCCAAGAATCGGCATCAACGGGTTGTTGATCTTGTGGTTAATGGTTGCAATAGACTCTGTGATGGCGGTCAATCTTTCCTTTTCGACAAGTTCTCTTTCTAGCCGCTTTTGCAATGAGAGGTCCTGGCCAACCGCCAGAAATCCCTGCAACCTGCCATCGTAATCAAACAATTTTGTGTAGACCACGCCGATAGGAACGCCGGTGCCTGCGTCACTTTGGACCTGATATTCCCTGCTGATTGGGTTGTTGCTATTGATGCCACAAAGTTGTTCGACGCTTTCACCAAAGAAATCCTGAATATGTCTGCCCTTGACCTCCTGCGGGCCATAACCCAATACATCTTCAATAACCCTGTTAACATAGGTTATCATTCCGGAGATGTCAACCGTCATGATTATCACGGGACAACTCTCTATCAGATTCTCGAGAAAGTCCCGGCTTCGTTCTATTGTCTTCCGCAGCTCGAGGTTCTTGTTGTTGATTTCGGTGATCACAATGAGGTTCTTGATTATGTTCAGCAGCTCTTTGGTGCCAAACGGTTTGTGCAAATAGGCGTTAAGACCATTCTCGAAAAAGCGCTTGATTTCCAGTTCTTTGTGCTCTACGCCTGTCAGCATGATTATCGGAATGTACCGAAATTGCTCCCGCTCCCTGAATCTTTCGTAGATATCGCTGCCATTCTGTCCTGGCATGCAATGGTCCAGAATTATGAGGTCAGGCTGATATCTTTCTGCCTTCTGCAATCCATCCCACCCATCGTACGCTGATATCAGGCGATAGCCGTTTCGTTGCACAATAGACTTGGTCAGCTCATGAATCTCGACATCATCGTCAATGAGCAAAATGGTCTTCATTCTCTATAAAGGTTAAATACCTATGATTATAAATTTTGCGGGCCACTTCTTTGGCCATGATTCGAATCTTGTCCATCTTCTCTTCATCAAAAGCTCCGGGAAGCGTGTGGCCCAGGTTCAGGACGCCGATGACGCTATGGTTCACTTCCAGAGGAATGGACAGGTAGGTCCGGACCGGGTTCATTCCATGCCTACTCCCGCGGTGGATGTCCGGCAAGTAAATGAGTTTCCCTTTTTGCGCTACCCACGCCGACAGACCGTTCCCTAAGGGAAAACTGATTGATGAAATGAAATCGATACCATCGCCCTTTTTCGAAATTTCCTTCAGCGTCTGCGAGTCATTCTCAAAGATGAACAGGCTTCCTGCCTCAAAATCAATGCTTTGTTCCAGCTCATATAGGAAGCCATCGAGAACTTCGTCCCAGCTTCCTTCAGTAACAATATTTTGGATTGACATATTAATTCAGGACTTCCGTTTCTAGTGAACTTTTCAGGGTTTCCAGTGCCTTGCTATGGATCTGCGAAACGCGCGACTCTGTGATGTTGAGAACCTGGCCAATCTCCTTCAAGGTCAGTTCCTCATAGTAGTACAACGCCATGACAATCTTCTCCTGCTCGTTGAGCAACTCGATCGCATGCACCAGGAGTCCTTTTAGTTCGGTATTCTCGATATTTTCCAGCGGATTGTCTGACTGCACGTTCTCAAGCAAGTCGTACATGGATGTGAGCTGATCATTGTCCTCTACCCTGCTGCCATCCAACGACAGCAGCGATGCTTTGGAAAGCTCCATCAGTACACCGCCATATTCACCGATTTCCATATCGAGCTTGCTGGCGATCTCCTGACTGCTTGCGGCACGGCCAAGGACCTTCTCGAGCTGTTCGTTGGCCTTTTCAACCTGTCTGGCCTTAGAGCGCAAGGACCTCGGCGCCCAGTCCAGTGTTCTCAACTCATCCAAGATTGCCCCTTTTATGCGGGGCAGTACAAAGGTTTCAAATTTAACACCCTGCTCTGGTTTAAAGCGCTCCAGTGCGCCAATCAGTCCCATCACGCCAGCACTCATCAAATCATTGTAATCCACACAGGTTGGAAGGGAGAACATCATCTTACCAGCAACATACTTGACCAGTGGTAGGTACTTGATCAGAAGCTTCTCGCGAACCTTAGGGTTTCGATACGTTGTGTACTCCTGCCATAGATTGTAGTTATACGAGGATGCCTTCATGCCACTCACTCCAATTGATTCGGAAACGTATTGTTTTGGACGCACGCCATTTTTCGCAAAACCTATGCCATGCAACAAGGCTGGTCTTCCGGTTGGTTGAAGTCCCTAGACAACAAGGCTGCAACCGAATCCACAGAGCGTTGAAAATATATGAGTTATAAGATAAGACTAAAGTTTAAAATGCGATGATATTTTGATGAATACAACTTTGGAGGTTGATGAAAGAGGTCGGATCAGGGTGTCTTATGCGGCAGAAATTGCCGCTTCCGGTTAAGTTTTTCCTACCGCGCACCATTTTCATCTATGGAGGGATCTGCCTTCTTGTACTCTTGTAATTTATTTCGCAAGGTCCGTACGCTGATGCCGAGCTTCTCCGACGCCCATGTGCGGTTTCCCTTCTGCTCAGATAGTGTCTGCAAGATAAAGTGCTTTTCAAGTTCCCTTAATGTCAGGCCGGTTGGCAGCGTGATTTTTGCTCTTGCCGTTCTGTTGATGTTTCTTTCCTGGCCGCCAAAATACAGATGCTTCAATTGGATATACTTCTCTCTACAAACGACGACGGCACGTTCAATTGTGTTTTCAAGCTCTCTGACATTGCCGGGCCATTCATGCTGCATCAGGTGACTCATCGCGCTTTCTTCGATACCGGCGATAGCTCGATTGTTTTCCTTGGCAAATTTATCGATAAAATGCTCAACCAGAAGCGGGATATCTTCCTTTCTCTCGCTTAGGTTGGGCAGGAAAATGGGCACCACATTAAGCCGGTAATAGAGATCCTCTCTGAACTCGCCTTTTTCAACTTCTTCCTTCAATGCCCGATTGGTTGTGGCAATAATTCGAACGTTAACTTGCATACTCTCCGGGTTGCCAACCTTTTCGAATTCTTTTTCTTGAAGCACACGCAGGAGCTTGGCTTGCAATGTGGGTTTGATTTCGCTGATTTCGTCAAGCAAAAGTGTGCCGCCATCGGCCATTTCGAACCTTCCCTTAGTGGTGCGTAAAGCACCGGTAAAAGCTCCTTTCTCATGGCCGAAGAGCTCGCTTTCCATAAGCCCCTCAGGAATTGCCGCGCAATTGGTCTTGATCAGAGCCCTTTCTCGCCGGGGACTCTTTTGATGAATCGCCTTTGCGATCAGCTCCTTGCCCGTGCCGCTCGCTCCCTGAATCAAGACAGTCGCATTAGTCGGCGCAACCATCTCAACAATCTCAAACACGTTTCTCATCTCAGCGCTATTGCCAATTATGTTCTCGATGCCATAGCGCGAACCAAGCTCAGACCTGAGGAGCTCATTCTCCTGCACCAGACGTTGATATTTAAAGAATTTCTCCACAGTCATCTCTATCTCATCAAGCGAAAACCCCTTGGTCAAATAATCGTATGCTCCGATCTTCATTGCCTCAACCGCGCTTTCTACAGAACTATGCGCCGTAATCACAATGACGCCAGTGCTCGGCTCTATTTGTTTGGCTCGTTTTAATAATTCGATGCCGTTGAGATCTGGCAGATAGACATCCGTTATGACCAGGTCGTAGGGCTCTTCCTGAAGGGCTGCCATGGCCGCTTTTCCGCAATCAGCTACTCGTGTGTTGTAGCTCTTCTTTTTGAAAGCCTCCTGCAACATACCACTTATTATCGGCTCATCATCAACTACCAGAATGCTCGGCCTGAACATAGACAGACATCTCACTTTTTGATAACTTAAGGACGTGATTATTCAATTCAAATAAAGCAAGGACTGTGCCCTAATTATTGACATGACTTAAGTTGCTGTAATCATTATACTGGAGTCACCTGCCATCGATGCTGTGGGTACGAATTTCGGGCAAAACTGCCATAGAGGTGACCGAAAACAGTCCAGTGGGTGAGAAACTATTTTCTACAAAATCGGAGGTTTGCCCTAATCCTGCTGTTGCGGGGTTAGAGCAGGCTGGATGCTTCCTGTGGTAAACCGGCAGAGCTCGCCGGATGGCAGGCGCAAACACAGACTACCAGATTCATCAAAATCTTCCAGGGTTCCACTCCAGGTGCCGCCATCTGCCTTAACAGATACTTGCCTTGACAACATCTTACAACGATTCTTCCAGCTATTGAGAATCTGTTCGAAGCTGTGCTCAAGCCACTGCTGATAATAATATTCCACACGATTAAGAACCGAAGCCAGCAGGCTTTCACGCTCGACAGTTGCATCGAGTTCAATCCGCAGTGACGTAGCGATCTTCACGGAATCCAGCGCATTGAAATCGGAGGCCGCTTGATTTACATTTAACCCGATACCAATGACAACGCTATCCAAAACTTCCCCGGTGAAGACCGCTTCAGACAAGATACCGCAACACTTTCTCCCTTGAATGAGTATGTCATTGGGCCATTTGTGCTCTGGTTCCAGCAAGGTGGTGTCTGCAATGGCATCTGAGACCGCAGTGCAAGCCAGTAAGGAAAGCAGACCGGCCTGTTTGGTGATTTCTTGCGGCTTCAGGATCACAGAAAACCACAAGCCCTTGAATTGTGGCGACGCCCATTTGCGCTGCAGCCTCCCTCGTCCCCTGGTTTGCTGTTCAGCCACGATAACCGTTCCGGCCACATCCTGCGCGCTGAGCAGTCGCTTAGCGACGTCATTGGTCGAGCCCACGAGGTTGAAGCTGATAAATCGCTTGCCAACCAGCGTCGTCTTGAGCTTGCTGGAAACCATCTCAAGATTGAGCGGCGTCGCTGACCTGTCTATTGTCATCTCGTTGTTTTGTATTTTTCGCGCGGGTGGAAGGTGTGGTAGACTTCCTTGAGGTATTCCCGGTCCAGATGGGTATAAATCTGAGTGGTTGCGATATCGGCATGACCAAGCATTTCTTGCACAGCACGTAAATCCGCGCCACCTTCCAGAAGGTGCGTTGCAAAGGAATGCCTGAAAGTATGAGGCGTCACATTTTTGCTGATACCCGAAGATTGCACATAGCCCTGAAGTATTTTCCAGAATCCCATTCTGCTCAGACGCCCGCCTCTCCAGTTCAGAAAAACGTAGTTGCCGCTCCGGGGAATTCGCGCTATCAGTGGTCGGACGGTTTTGACGTAAGCAGAGGTATAATGGATCGCCTGCTGACCGATGGGTACGATCCGCTCCCTCCCTCCTTTGCCGAATATGCGGACAAGTCCTTGCTCAAACACGATGTTATCGAGTTCGATGCTGAGCATCTCTGAAATCCTGACACCAGTGGCATAAAGAAATTCAAGCATGGCTTTGTCCCGCAGACCTTTTGGCTGACTTGAGTCAGGCTGATTCAATATGTCCCGGATTTCGTTTTGATTGAGGGCGTGCGGCAGATATCGGCTGGCCGCCGGAAAGGTGACATCGTTTGCGGGATTGCAATCGCAGTAGCCCTCGTACAAGAGGAAGCGATGGAACATGCGAATAGCAGTGAGGTTGCGGGTCTGACTGCTAGCTGCAAGATTTTGATCCTGCAGACGCTTCATGTGGGCGGAGATATGGAAAGCCTGAATATCTCTGACCTGCTCGATTCCCTCTGCTTCGAGATCGCAGAGATAGCGAGAAAGGTCATGGCGGTATGAATCGACTGTATTTCGGGCTGCGTTTTTCTCGATGGTAAGGTAATCGAGAAATTCTTGTAGAATGTCTCGCATGGTTTGTTGCAGCCAGGCGCAGATTTGGGCGGCCCGTCTATTTGTTGCCGGGAAGAAGACCTTCAGTCAAAGAGAGAGCAATACCGGAAAGCATGACTTCAGGACCGAGTTTTGTGAAATCTCCCGATAGCAGAGTTGTATCAACATTTGAGTATAACGAACAGCCAGCTTCTCTTTCGATGATTAGTCCGGCAAGGCGTCCCTGGTGCTCACCGATAAAAGTAACCTCGCCCAACATATCGCTGACGACATATCCGGTGCAGAAATGCAATTGCAGGTGAGTATTGTGCGTATAGACGCTGATAAGATTTCCTTTGTCTTTGCCAATGGGTATGTTGGAATATATCTCGAGTGATAGTTTTCTTCCCGCTGCCTCGTTTTCAACAACAAAACGATAATTGTTTCCCATCAGCTTGCCTTCAACCCCCAGGGCCTTGGATATCTTTGTGATGTCATCTTTGGTAAATTTCACCTTTATTGCTCCTGTACTCTCAACCGCCATATAGAAAACCCCGACTTGATCGGGGCTTTGTCTCGGTATGGGTTTTCGTATTTCTTCGAACGCTAAGCTTGTACAACCTTGGTTGCTTGTAATCCTTTATCACCGGAGACGAACTCGAATTCCACCTCGTCTCCTTCTTGCAGTGTCTTAAAGCCATCCATTTCGATAACCGAGAAGTGAACGAACACATCCTCTCCCGATTCCTGTTCAATAAATCCGTAGCCTTTGTGGTCGTTGAACCACTTGACGCGACCTTTAGCCATTTAATCTTCCTCCTCCTAAAATAAACATTGACTTAATCAAAAAAATATAGCCATTTGATTGCTATTTGTCAAGTCATTTTGAGGCGCCGTGCTGAGCGCTTGCAGTTGCAGATTCCCGCAGTTTATGTATCGCGTCCGCGACATCTTTGGCGCCAAATATGGCAGAACCAGCAACAAGCACGTTTGCCCCGGCCTGGACGACGCCAGGGGCTGTGGCCGCATCGATGCCACCGTCCACTTCGAGATATATTTGTTTGCCTGAGCGTTGAATCATTTCAGCGATTTCCATCAACTTTGTAATTGAACCGGGGATGAAACTCTGGCCGCCAAACCCCGGATTCACACTCATCACCAACACCAGATCAACCTCGGGCAGAATATTCTCAAGCGTCTGCGTCGAAGTAGCCGGATTAAGGGTTACACCTGCTTTTATGCCGTGTTCTTTAATCAGATGCACCGTTCGATGCAAGTGTACACACGCTTCCACGTGCACGGTAATATTGTCAGCTCCGGCTTTTACGAACTGCGGAATATAGCGTTCGGGATGCTCTATCATGAGATGGACATCGAGAAAGCGGTCGCTGAACTTCCTGACCGTCTCGACCACGAATGGGCCGAACGAAATATTCGGCACAAAGTGGCCATCCATGATATCGAGATGAATCCAGTCGGCGCCCGCCTGCTCCACTATCTGGACTTGATTCTGCAGCCTGGAAAAATCCGCGGCAAGAATCGATGGTGCAATTTTGATCATTTTATTAAAGCCTCTTCCCTACTGACTCACTGTGGAAACCGTCAAATCAAGTGTATCTCCGTAATCAACTACCAGGCCGGGTTCCAGGGATTGATTCATGATTGTATTTGGCAATAACTGATCGTTGACAGCGTAAGAAATATCGCCAAGTGTCAGGCCGGATTTCTGAACTTCACGCTTGCCCACTGCCAGCGTTTTGCCGAGCAATGCTGGCACCGTGACATTCTCGGTTGGTTGGCCAAGGCTCACGGTCAAATCAACCACGGAACTGATCTTGACAAGCTCATCTGGTCTAGGACTCTGCGAGATAACAACATCCTGGACCTCATTTGGAACATATACATAGTCGATCTCCCCTATACGCAGACCGGCACTCTTGAGGCGTTCCCCCGCATTTTTTTCCGAGAGCCCAACCAGATTGGGCACCTCGACATCACGCTCTCCCACGCTGATAGTGAGGTAGACCCTGCGGCCTTCCTTCACAAGCCGGTTTGGCGCCGGATTTTGCTCGGCCACATAACCGAAAGGCAAGTTTGCGTCATGCTTCTCGCCTGCTTTCACAACTTCCAGTCCATGTTCTTCCAGTATCTCTTTCGCTACCTCATATCTCTTTGCAACGATGTTCGGAACAGCGAGCGCCTCTCCATGTTTTGTGTACCACGGCATGATGAGGTTGTCCAGCAGCAACACGAAAGCCAGGCCAGCGGCAACGATGACGACGGCAATTGTCAGACGTTGCGGCGTCCACCATTCTCGTATCCTGGATTTGATATCAGCCATAATTCGTTCTCTGTGCTAATTCTTGATTAGGCGGACGGTAAAGCTCCCATCCATTGCATGCGCAAAAGGTAAGGTACGCCAATATGCGTCTTCCGATCTAAAATCTTGTTGCGGTTTCGGTAATTGTACGTCCACATCCAGCATGAAATCCGGGTTGGTTTGCAGAAATTCACGTATTACCTCGTCTGTTTCCTCAGGTTCCAGAGTACACACACTATAAACAAGCACACCAGAACGCTTCAACAGGCGGGCAGCATTGTTGAGCAATTGCAACTGCACCTGACGTATTTGGCGAACGTCCTCAAGGTTGCGGCGCCAGCGCAAATCAGAACGTTTCGCCAGCACGCCAAGGCCGGAACATGGCGCATCGACGAGTATTCGGTCAAAGCTTTGCATTGGCAGGCTTCTGCCATCGGCCACAATCGGCACGACAGATGTCAGGCGCAAGCGGTGCTTGTTTTCCTGCAATCGCAGCAATCTCGTTTTTGAAACATCCACTGCAACCACTGTACCTGTGTCGTTCGTCAGGTGCGCGATATGGCAAGTTTTTCCACCCGGCGCGGCGCACAGGTCCACCACGGTCTCTCCCGGTTCAGGCGCCAGTAGTTGACATGGCATTGCTGTGCTTTCATCCTGGATGGCCAGATAGCCTTGCTTCCAGTATGGATGTCGGGTGATATCCTGAGCGCGTTCGAGTTTGATGAAATCTTCAAAATACTGAGACGGCTGCGCGGCTATGTCCCGGGACTCAAACTCATGTATCACTTTCTCTCGACTTACTCGGGCCAGGTTGACGCGAATGCTCATCTGCGGCCGGCGGTTGTTGTATTCACAGTATTGAACCGTGTTGTCAGAACCATACCTTGCAAGCCATCTTTTGATCATCCATTCGGGATGTGAATGCTTGATCGACAGCGCCCACACCGAGGCTGAATCTCGTTCCAGCGGCACTGTTGGTTTGGGCTTTCTGAGATAAGCACGCAAGACGGCATTGACCAGATTGCCCCACCCTGCGCCGCCAAGCTGCCTGGCCAATGCCACGCCCTCTGAAACGGCTGCGTAGGCTGGAACTCGGTCCAGGAACGCCAGTTGATACAAGCTCAGCTCCAGCACGGTCTTAAGCCGCGTTGCGCAGGTCTCAAAATTGCCGTGAAACAATTGCGCCAGAATCCAGTCGAGATAGCGGCGCTGTCTGATGGTACCGTGAACCAGCTCGGTCAACAGCGATTGGTCCGCAGCATTAAGCGGTTTTT
>CAZVSL010000007.1:29370-31091 GCA_964629935.1 uncultured Calditrichaceae bacterium
GAGCTCATCTGCGTATGCATTTTTGCTTGCCACCTGAATCAGAATACGGAAGGCCAGGTAGCGCACAGATTGTTTCTTAGCCAAACCTGTCTCCTGCTGACAGTTTATGGCCCGCCAGAAAATCCCGCGTCCGCATCTTGCGTTTACCCTCCAATTGAAGTTCTTGCACTATGACGCTGCCTTCTCCTGCGGCAACTCGCAAGAGGCCGGTTTTCGCGTCCGCATCAAGTATCTCTCCCGATTCTGCGCCAGGAGCTGGCCCATGTGCAGCTCTAACAGCATATATTTTTACGACTTTGCCCTCGAGCCTTGTGAAGGCGCCCGGCGCAGGATTCAGCCCGCGAACCAGATTCCTGATAGCCGTGGCCGATTTCTGCCAATCAATCTCACACATCTCACGAGATAGTTTGGGCGCACGCGTGACCTCACCTTGTTGTTCATGTCTCGGCGCAGTACCGCGTTCGCTCAAATCGATTGACTTGAGCAAAAGATCGGCACCGAGCAAGGCCAATTTGTCGTGAAGTGTGCCAGCCGTATCGGAATCGGAGATGTCGACTTCCTGCTGCAATATCAGGTCTCCGGCGTCCACACTCTTTTCGATAAAAATAGTTGAAACGCCGCTCTTTTTCTCGCCGTTGATGATGGCCCAGTTGATGGGCGCAGCGCCCCGATATTTCGGCAACAAAGATGCGTGCAAATTGATGGTACCTTTCGCCGGCATGTCAAAAACTTTCGGCGGCAGGATGCGAAAAGCGACCACCACAAACAGTTCTGCTTGCAGCTTCTCTAATTCACTGTGAAACATTGCATCTTTCAAACTTTCTGGTTGCAGCAACGCCAGCCCTGAATCAAGCGCATAGTTCTTAACTGCTGAGTAGCGTGTTTTTTGTCCGCGGCCAGCCGGTTTATCGCAGGCGGTAACCACGGCCAGGATATCGTGACTGCTTTGGTGTAATTTACGCAAACTGGCCACAGCAAACTCCGGGGTACCCATGAAGACAATTCTCATCCGGGCTTCCTTTATTGTTCTGCAGCAATTTGCCGCAATCTCTTGGAAAGCAGTTTTCGTTTCATCGGGCTGATGCGGTCGATAAACAATACCCCGTTCAGGTGGTCGATTTCGTGCTGCAGGACACGTGCCAGCATGCCATCACATTCTTCATCGTGCTCTACTCCTTCCAGATCCTTGTAGCGGACACGAATTTTTTCCGGCCTCTCCACCTCTTCTCTGATGTCAGGGATACTCAGGCAGCCTTCTTCCATCCTGGTGGCGCCCTCGTCTTCATAAATGACGGGATTGACGAAGACACGTGGCTCAGCACCATCTTCAATCATACCGTGGTTAACGATGCAAACCGCAACGGATTCACCAACCTGAGGCGCAGCGAGACCAATGCCATCGGCTTCGTACATCGTCTCGATCATGTCTTCAACAAGATCGAGTATCCCATTATCGATAGTTTCGATTGTATTGCTCTTCATCCTCAATACGGGATTACCATAAATCACAATTGGTCGAACAGCCATCTTTTGCTTATTCCAGTTTTTTCGCTATCGACGAGCGGCTCAATTCAACTTTTACGTTGTCGTCGATCTTCACGATAAATGTGTTTTCCTTTTCTTTAATCCCCTGTACCGTGCCATGAATGCCGCCCGCGGTGACAATTCTATCGCCCTTCTTTATTTGCTCGATCATGGCCTGATGTTGCTTTTGCTTCTTT
>CAZVSL010000008.1:0-1938 GCA_964629935.1 uncultured Calditrichaceae bacterium
GCACATGTTTCTGCCTAACAAAACCACGAACGGTGGTCGTGGTCATCGCTTTAATGGGGGATTACGAAGAAAACATTTTAATAAAAGTGCGGGCAAAAAATCTCGAGCAAGCATGGGAGACTTTGCAACAACGCGAACTGAATAAACAGGAGTTAGGATGAACAGACTTCTATTCGCTTTTATATTTCTCTTTCTTTGCTGCAATTCAAAAGATTCCGATGAAGCACAAAGACTTGCAGAGGAAGAGTTTGAGGCCATATATCAAGATTTAATGAAAGAGATTGAAGAAGAGGAGAAATCCGAGGCGAGTTTGAAATGTCCAATTGATATATTGGAATGGAGTGTAGGTGAAGCTAGTGATTGGTTTAGAGCAATCCTCGTAGTGAAAAATAATAGTTCAAGAGAAATTCCACGATTTGATATTGTTATAACCTCAAAAAATGCCTATGGAGAAACGATACAAACCAGCAGAGGTTATACCCGGTCACCACTAAAACCTAACGCAACTAAGAAATATATATGGGATTTCAAGTCCAGTTATTCCATTGAATATGAAACAAAGAGACGTTCAGCAAGAATTGTAAAGCTTGTTTATGATGACGGCTTAACTTGGAGAGATAAGTACTATCACGAAGTTTATGGTGAAACGGTGAGATCTCGGTGATTCGCAAAATATCCCCTTTTTTATTAATGTCTGCTAATTTCTGCTGCAGTCCACCAATGGGTAACAATGAACTTCTTGAAAGTTAAAGTTGGTGGCGGGCTAATAAATGCCGATTATGAATCTTTCGACAAATGCATGAGATAAATTCATGACCCTTCAGTGGCGAGCCGATGCTATAGGCAGAATTGTCAACAGCATCGGAGCGTATCGCCATGGTTTCTCTGCCGCAGTCCCGATTTAGGTTTCCGTTTTGCACCGTTGTTTTACTTCTGGTGTTATGCCCCAGGTTGTCTGGCGAGATAGGGAGAAAGCCCGGTCCGACCCATAAGAGCAACGATGCAATCCAATATCAGCTTTCCCGAACTTCGAAGACTTCAGCTTCAAATCAGTCAAATTGGTTTTACATCGGACTTGAAGCAAACTACGTTCTGTTAAATGCGGCGGACATGGTCACGACTTTTTACGGTCTGGCCCATGGCGCACAGGAAGCCAATCCGATTGCAAACCGCTTCATCAAAAACCGGCCTGTCACGCTGGCTTTGAAGACGACGTTCACCATTGGTACGCTGTGGGGATTACGTCAGGTGAGAAAGGAAAGTCGGGTTGCCGCCACAGTATCGCTCGGCGTGCTCAATGTGCTTTACGGCCTGGTGGTCGCCAATAATATCCGGGTGGTTGTCGGATTGAATAAGTAGCGCGCCTACGGCAACATATTGATATATCTCGCCTTATTTGCATAGCTCATACTGCGAAAGCGCCGGATCTCCGCAACACGCTCTTCCGGCGACATGGCATCTAAAAAGCGCGTGTATTTCTCGCCAAGTTGGTTGGTCTCGCAATAACGTGCTCGCAGCCTGCTGTCATCATAATCATAGCTTGCGCGCTCGAACAGATGGTGCCGGATCCAGAGCCTGTCAAAATTTTCCAACTGTTTCGAGGCGTTGAAATAGGCGAGAAAAAGTTTCAGAACCTGGTAGGAATCGATCTTGGCCATGAGCTCGAGATCGCGGACAAAGGTTTCGGTGCGGATGTTATGTTGGCCGCTGAGAAATTTCAGGGCTGCGTGCACACAGTGGTTGACTTCTTCGATGAACACCAAAAAGGGATGAATGTTCTGCTCGTGCAGCCCGCGGCGGGGGTCGTGCTTTTCCAGCGTCCGGATAAGTTTTTCGGAGAAGTACAGCGCCAGATACAATCTTCTGCCAACCCGGCGTAGAAAGACGCGGGCTACGTCAGAGAGCTGGCGCATTTCTCTGGCAGACTTGCTGTTCAGG
>CAZVSL010000008.1:1948-14192 GCA_964629935.1 uncultured Calditrichaceae bacterium
ACGCTCCCGCCCGATGATAAACTCTTCCAGGTTGATCCCGCTGGATTGCTGGTAGGTGCGTTCCGTGATCTGCTGGAGTTCGCGTAATAAGGACATGCTGCTCAGTCTCCGTATTATTCCGGACCCTGTTTGCCGTAGAAAATCTGCCTGAGCATCTTATCCAGGCCGGGCGGCCGGGCGTCCAGTTGTACGTAGTTGTCGGCCAGTTCATTGAGCGCCAGACGCACCGTGCGAAATCGCTCTGACAGGGTTGCGAGAATCTCCACCAGACTGTAGCTCAGCGCGATCCGGTGCTGTGAGGCCCAGCGATAGCTGCTGCTGCCCATCTCTTCATAGTATTCGAATCCGGGTGCTCTTCTGCCATAGGTGGCTCTGCGGTAAATGTAGTCCGGAAAGACGCCGGTCATGAATAACGCGTAGTTGCCTATGTGAGACCGGATCATAAACGCATCAAAAGATGAGGCATCGAGCGTATCTTCCAGCATGTCCACGATATACTCATAGTTTCTGTCATGTGCGCCCGAGATGTTATGCGCGCGCTGCGTGCTGGAGAATTTTGCCAGCATACAAGCGACATAATCGGCAATGTCGCGGTCTTCGATATCGTTATCCCGAAAGACGCGTCGCGTCAGTACATAGAAATAAAGGAAAGGCGATATTTGGGATAAATAGTGCGTCTTGACAATCTTTTTCAGCAGCGCTTCATCATCCAGGATAAGATCCAATGAATGGGCGTCTGTGAGCAGCTCACTCAGGAGTGCGTGCTTGCTGCTGTCATCTTTCGCGAGCGTGTTGGCGATAAATTCGAAATCAGCTTCTGTAAATCGCTTGCGACAGTTCGCTCTTATCACTGAGAATCACCCCTTAGTTTGGTTCCGTTTTCTTTTTTCTCTATTATACTCTAACGTTTTTGCCACGGCGATCTATCCAGGATGTTTCAGGGGCCGCTATATAGATTATCGGGCGATTGCACGCTTAGCTTTCGCGAAGAATCGTATTGGTGTGCTCCGCCTTGCCGGCTAACTCTCCGAGCTTGCTTTTTCATCCTCTGTTCGATATATTCGACGCTATGAACATACGAGACAGTCTGAAACGTCTGACCAAACACTCCGCTGTTTACGGGGTTGGCCATATCATTGCCCGCGTGGTTAATTTTCTCCTGCTACCTTTGTACACAAATCAACTGCCTGCAGATGAGTTTGGCGCTTCAGGCGTGGTATATTCATTTCTCGCTATCATGACGATTGTCTACACCATCGGCTTAGATGCTGCGTTTTTGCGTTATTTCATTCTGAGCGATGACAGCAGCAAACGCAAGACTGTTTTCAGCACAGCTTTCTGGTCGGTGTTTTTGCTCGCGCTTGGCTTTACAGCGCTCATTTACAATAATGCAGATACGATTACGGGGCTTTTGATTTCGGAAGGTGATTATTCATATCTAGTAGAACTTTCCGCCATTATCTTACTGTTTGACGCGCTGGCCATTCTACCATTCTTGTTTCTCAGGGCGAAGGAACGGTCCGTCTTGTATACCGTTTTGAAGTTCATCAATGTCATCGTCAACGTGGCATTGAATGTCTACTTTATCGTCGTGCGCAATCAGGGCGTTGAGGGTATATTTCTTGCCAATGCCTGGGCCTCCGGCGTTACCTTTGTGATGGTGGTGCTGACCTCGATTCGCCACATCGCTTTCACGTTTAGTTTACATGACCTGAAAACCATGCTCAAATTTGGTCTGCCGTTTTTGCCGTCAACCCTGTCTGTGGTGCTGCTGGATCTGATGGACCGGCCGATAATGGAAAAACTTGCGGGGCTCGAGGCGACCGGAATCTACAATGCCGGCGCCAAACTTGGCATGTTCATGGCGCTGTTGGTTGCAGCTTTTCGTTTTGCCTGGCATCCGTTCTTTCTGTCAACCTCGAAACAGGAAAATGCTAAAGAAGTCTTTGCAAAGATATTAACTTATTTTACAACGATCAATACTGTTGTGTGGTTAACGCTGAGTTTTTTTATAGATGAGATCGTGCAATTTAAGTTTCTCGGCGTGTCTTTGATTGGTGAAGAGTACTGGGACGGTCTCAGAGTTGTGCCGCTCATTCTCCTGTCTTATGTTTTTTATGGTATGTACGTGAATTTCATCGTCGGCATCTATCTGAAAGAAAAGACAAAGTTCCTGCCGATGATCACTTTCACCGGCGCTATCGTCAACATCGTTACTAACATTTTGCTGATTCCCGAGCTCGGCATCATGGGCGCAGGCTGGGCGCGTCTGAGCGGCCATGTTGTGATGTGCGTCATGCTTTACTTCGTTTCCCAGCGTTTCTATACGATCTCGTATGAATTCGGACGTTTGTTCAAGCTGGCAGGCGTTGCCGCGCTGGCGTTTTGCCTGGGCACGGTTTCGCCGCAACAATGGCAGACTGTTGTGCAACTGTCACTGCTTCTGGCCATTCCGGCGGCACTCTACTTCCTTGGCTTTTTTGAGCGCCGTGAGATCAGTATTCTGAAATCCCTTCTCAGTTTCAAACGCGGGTGAGCCATGAATTTAGCAGACCGTTCAAAAAACAGCCAAATTCTGTTCTGGGTACTGGCAATGGCGTTTGTGCTGAGATTTGCCGGTATCTGGTATGGCTTGCCGGGGATGTACAACTCAGATGAGCCGTTTAATGTTGCCAACGCGCTCGCCTATGGCGCAAAGGCAAGTCTCGAGCCTACTTATTTCGTCTATCCTGCGTTTTATTCCTATGTGCTGTTCGCCGTCTACGCCATGTTGTTCATCGGCGGGCGACTAACCGGCATGTTCGAGAGTGCGCTGGATTTTGGCGCCACCTATTTTCTCGCACCCGGCAGCCTGTTCCTGACCGGCCGCTTTCTTAGCGTCCTGCTGGGCGTCGTCACGATTTGGATTGTTTATGTCTGTGGCGCCCGATTCTTTTCGAAACGCGTGGGACTGTTTGCTGCGAGCGGGCTGTCGCTCAGTTATGCGCACGCCGACCTGTCGCACTGGATTCTGCCGGAAGCAACATTGGCGTTGATGTGCGCACTCGCTATTTATGCGATATTGCGTTATCACGCGCAACCATCGGGGGCCGCTATTGTCGTTGCCGGCGTCCTATGTGGCCTGGCGATATCCACCAAATACAACGCTGGATTTTTGTTTCTGCCTTTGCTCGTCATGCCGCTTTGGCATCGTAGGAAGGATTCGGTTGCGGCTGCAAAACATTTTGGCATGGGCGTGGGTGCGCTTGTCATCGGCTTCTTAGTTGGCTCGCCGTACTGGCTGTTGGCATGGGCGGACTATTGGCAGGCGCTGCATTATACGGTATCGCACGTGAACACGGGAATGGCAGGCCATATCAGTCAGGCGCGGTTCGTGTGGCCGCTCATGGCGCTCGTGCGTTCGGACTGGTCGATTGGGCTGTTGTTCACGGCTGCAGTGCTATACGCCATATTTCAGCGGAGTGCCAAAATTTGGCTGCTGCTGCTGTTTGTGCTGCCGACGCTGTTGTTTGTGGGCTCCTGGCAGCGCACAGGTCTACACTACGTGATATGTCTTTTTCCGGCATTGGCGATATTGACGGGGTTTGCAGTAGATTCCTTGTTTGAACGAATGCCGTCTCGCAAAATACGGATCGTTGTCATAGTGTTAGTCTGTCTGCCGCCGTTCGCGAAGATCACGCTGCAGGACATTCGCTACACCCAACCTGACACGCGCACTCTTGCCCGGTCATGGATCGAACGCAGCATTCCGGCGCAAAGCATGATTGCCTATGAGAACTACGTCTACGGCCCCAATCTCTACGACGCACATCGATTCCTCAGACGCGAGGATGAAGGCGAGTTGCTGCCGCCGGCTTTGCAGCAACGATTGCTTGCAGAAGAGGAGAGCCGCACGAGCTATCATCTGGTCAATTTGCGCACAGACGCGCGGCTTCGCAGCCTTATGGCATCAGATAGTGCAAATTCACACCGCGTTGATAATCCTTACGATGCGCAGCTCGCAGCGACATTCTTGCCTGAGCTGGCGGCCTTAAAGCAAGTTGGCGTAGGCTACGTTGTTGCTTCAAGCGACAATTATGACCGTTATTTTGACAGCAAGCCGCCAGAACAAGGTACGTTGCTGTGGCAAAGCTACCAGAACGGCCGTGAATTCTATGCTTCGCTGTTTCAGAGTGAGGCGGTTACATTGCTTGCTGAATTTGAACAGGGATACTGGAATTTGGGACCAACGTTGCGCATCTACAAATTGCGAAACAACAGCCGTGGCTAAAAATGGAGTGCGAACTCACAGTGCAAACAAAACGAATTCCTGGAAATCAGAAGCAACCATCTCGGCTCCCGGTCTATCCCTTTCGCTGGCAGGGCCTTGAAGATTTTTCTTATCCGCAGGATGAAATCGGTGTGCCCCGGGTTGACACCGGTTCGGAGTCAGGATTGCGTTACCATCCGATCACCATTGCGCAATATGGTCTCTACAATTTGCAGCAATATTCTGCCGGCGGCAGCGTGGTGCATCTTTCGCGCGCCAGAGCGTGTGTGCAATGGCTCAGGCACAATTTCACGGATTGGCGCGAAAAAATCGGCGCCTGGGTATTCGACTTTGATCTCAGCTTCTACGGTTTGCAGGCGCCGTGGATTTCAGGTATGGCGCAAGGACAGGGGATTTCCCTGTTGCTGCGCTATCACCAACATGAGCCGCTGGAACGGTTGCAGGAAACCACCGGCCGCGCGCTGCAGGCTTTTTATCACTCTGTAGCTGAGGGCGGTGTGGTCAGCTCTTTCCCTGATGGTTCGCTGGTTTTTGAGGAATTCACCACGCACCCGCCGTCGCATGTTTTGAATGGCCATATATTCGCTCTGCTCGGAATCTATGACTATGCGGCGTATTGGCAGGATAAAGCTGCGCGCGAATTATTCGAGGTCTCGGTCCGCGGGCTTGCAAAAAACCTCGACCTGTATGACACAGGCTACTGGAACTATTATGATTTGCACCCTGGCCGGCGTCTTGCTTCGCCTATGTATATGAAGGTGCACGTTCAGCTCTTAAGAATCCTGGCCAATTTGAGCGGCCACACACAATTTCTACGAACGGCTGAGCGCTGGCAAGTTTATTTGAACAGTTTTCCCTGTCGTTTGCGCTGGCTAGCCAGCAAGATCATCGAAAAAATAAGGTTGCGGTCACATTCTGATGAATGGTCTGGCCAGCCTCATCGATAAATCTGGCTCTATGTCCTTTTGTGTGGGTAGCGAGCGCCACATCATCTTTTGCTATCACCGTCTTGGCCCCCTCCTTGAGGGCTTTTAGAAGGGTAATAAGGTAAAAATGGATGGGCATTATTTTACTATTAAGGTTTAGCCTTGATTATTCACAAACTGGCATTTTACGCTCTAAATTGAAATTCTGACTTTTAGAGGGTAGGGTCGGTGTTCACGCTTCAGCGTGTCGCAACAGCCTTTAGGGGTGTGAATAAACAACTCGGCATTCTATTATGGTATTAGGCCTGGCTACTAAAAAAAGCGAAGACTTTTCGAAGTTCACCAAGTTATTTTCATACCCCCTAAAGGCTGAACACCCAACGTACTAACCTTCCCTTGCACGAATAATTCAGGTTAGAAAAACGAAAATAAGGTTTGCACAAGTTGAAGGGATTTTTCATATGGCTGAACATAAATCTTGCGGTTTTATATTGAATTAAAAGTGTCGTATGCCTACATTTAACAGGTTTGGGCGGGCTCACCTTGACCGGCTGCGTCTATTGTAGCTTGTTCCCAGGTTTCCTGCTAACTGGTTTTTGACCGAAAACGGCCCACAACTGTCATTCCCGCGGATTTTAAGGGGGATCTTCTGCATAACCGTAAGTGGATTCCCGGCTAAGAGCATGCCGGAATGACAGTATAAGCCAGTTTTCGGTTAGACACTAACGATAAGCTTTATTTCACCGAAGATGGCAAATCGAACTTTTGGCCGTGAGCATGAAGTTTACTCACGGCCAACAGCAACCGATAAAAATATTCATGATTATGCGTGAGTTGCTATCCCAGAAAAGAGTATTGAACATTGCTCACCGTGGTTTTACGGCCGACGCGCCCGAGAATTCCCTGAAAGCTTTTGAGCAAGCCATCGCTCTTGGTGTTGATGGCATCGAGCTTGACGTGCGAACCTGTAAGACCGGAGAAGTGGTTGTCTTCCATGATGCAAAGCTGGATCGCATGACCGCAGCCGATGGCCTGGTCAAGCAGACGCCGCTTTCTGGGCTCAGAGATTTAAGGCTTGTTCAAAACGGCAAGGAGACCGACCAGAGGATCCCACTCTTGCAAGAAGTGCTGGAGCTGACGGGCGATAAATTGTTGGTAAACATCGAGATCAAAGCTACCGGACTGCCAGCCAAACATAGTATCGAAGAGAAAGTATTGGATATCTGCCGAGAGCTTGGGCTTATGCAAAAGACCATTATTTCCTCGTTTCATCCCCTCATTGTTCGAAAGCTTCGCAAACTGGACGATAGAGTAACAAATGGATTTATCATCGATAAGAATTTTCGGGTTGGCAATTCCAGGCTGTTTTTCAGCAAGATGGCTGCAGCCCGCGCCATCCATCCGGAACGAACTTTGCTGAATCCTGTGCTGACGCAGAAGATCGCGGAGCACGGTTTTCTATGTTTTGTGTGGACAGTAAATGAGCCAACAGATATGTTGCAGTTGATAGACTGGGGCGTGCACGGTATTATCACAGACAGACCTGATATATTAATGGAACAAATGATAAAGATTGTAACATGAAAGCGTTGTCTATCTTAATCTGGGTGAGCGCCGTAGCGGCATTATCGGCGCAGGAATTTACAACAGAAGGCGAATATCTCTGGCCGACAGATGCGAGCAGGTATCTTACCTCGACGTTTGGTGAATATCGGCCGCGGCGATTTCATACGGGTATCGATGTCAAGACGTGGGGAAAGACTGGCTACAAGTGCTTTGCCGTCCGGTCCGGCTATGTTTGGCGTGTCTCGGTGTCGCCTTACGGTTATGGCAAAGCGGTCTATTTGAAGCTTGATACCGGTGAGATTGCAGTGTACGCGCACCTCTCCGGCTTCAATGAGGAAATCCAAAGTCAGGTTGAGCGCGAACAACTTCGCACGGGCAGATACCGCATCAATATGTACCTGAAGCCGGACTTGCTGCCGGTGGCACAGGGCGACGTGATCGCCTACACCGGTCAAACGGGAATCGGCGCGCCTCATCTGCATTTTGAAATTCGGGATGCTGCAAACCGCCCGACCAATCCTCTGCTGAAAGGGTATAAGCTGCCGGATTCGGTCAGTCCGATTGCAACCAAAGTCAGCTTCAGCCCGCTGGATGCACAATCTGAGGTAAACAGCGACTATCAGCCGGTCATTGTTGCGCCCCGCTGGGTGAAGCCGGGGCACTATGAGATCGATGAAGCCATTTCGGTGTGGGGCAAAGTTGGCATCGCGGTGGCGTCTTATGATAAGAGCCTGAATACGTCCAATCGCTACGGCATTTATAGCCTGAAATTATTTGTAGACGACAAGCTGCACTTTGCTTATCAGTATGATCGTCTTTCCTTCGAAACGAATGCAATGGTAGAGCTTGAGCGAGACTATCGGCTTTCGCGCCGCAATCTTGGCCGCTTTTACAAGCTATACAAGGATGAACGCAACCGCAAATCATATTATCAACCCAATCGACCCTGGGCTGGCGTTCTGCAAAGTGTTTCGTTGACCGCGTTACCAAGTCTAATCGCAAAGCCCGGTTCGAGGGCGCCGGCTAATCCGCAACAAGTTGAAACGGAAAGGCTCCTGCCGGGAACGCATGCATTTCGTCTAGAGATCGCGGATTTCTTTGCCAACACCACTACTATTGCAGGTGAAGTTCAGGTCGGCTCGGCATTCGATATCAACCCTGTTGTCAGAGAAACCGAAGACGGCGATCTTTCGGTGGCCGATGTTCTGACTTATGACTTGCAGCAGCTCACCAGCCTGGATGCTTACGTTTTGCAACGGAACCGTTGGCGCGCTCTGCCGTTCGACTGGCCGCCGCCATCGGATTCTTTGCTGGAGAAAGGCGGCGATGGCACAGTCGCCGAGATGGTGGAAGAACGGGACCGGGTGCTCTTTGTGAGCAAGGACCTGTACACCCCTCTGATTCTGAAAATTCAGGGGCGCGATCAGTTTGATGTGAATTCCTACCCTTATTATTATGTACATTCCGGCGTCGTTGAGAATTCTCCCCTGCCGGAGGTGGATGTCGAGTATGATTTCTATGACGACTATCTTAGATTGGATATCGAGGCGAAACACATTTTGCGCGGCACGCCGGCAGTCACGCTCTATGCCGGGCGCTGGGACCAACGCTCCGTGGTCATGCATCAGACCAGCCTGAAAAACTACATTGGCCGAATCGAGCTGGCACATCTCAACGGTACCGAGCATCCGCTCACCATTGAGGTGGAGAGCCTTAACGGCGAGCAACACACGCTGTATGATCATTTTGTTGCGGAGAAAGTCAAACCGCGTACTTCCGATCGTATTCAATCAGATGATAATCGTTTCTGGGTTGATTTTGGTTCGAGTTCACTCTATCAACCCATTTATACACGAATTTGGATAGACAGCACTACTACTTTGACGCATTATGATGCTGTCGGGCACATTTACACAGTTGAACCGAAAGATGCACTGATGAAAAAAGGTGCCTTTGTCAATATTCAGTATCCGGACTCTACTCGCAATCCGGAAAAACTGGGCGTCTATTACAAGAACCGCCGGGGAAGCTGGATCTTCATAGATAACGATCATGATGAAGCCCTGAACTTCTTGTCAGCACGGGTGCTTAGCTTTGAAGACTTCACGCTTATTCGTGATGAGACGCCGCCGGAAGTGTGGCGTTTGCGTCCGGTAAACAACGCCAGACTGCGAAATAATATGCCGCTCATCTCCGCTAGCGTGCGCGATGTTCTTTCTGGCATTAGCAGTGAGAACGATGTGGAAATCCGGCTGAACGGGAAACGTGTTATCTCAGAATATGACCCGGAGCGCAATAGCCTGACCTACAAGGTGAAAGAGCCTTTACCAGCCGGAGAGCACGAGGTAATGGTATTGGCCGTGGATAAGTGCATGAATACAACCATCAAAACATCTCGTTTCGTGATCGAGTAATCCGTCAAATGATCCCACTTAAAGATCAAAATCCAACCTCAAGCTTTCCCCTGTTGACTGTTTCGCTCATTGCAGTGAACATCGTTGTTTTTTATTTTGAGTTCACCATCGGCTTTGCGCCTATGATCGAGCGTTTTGGCGCGGTACCGCGCGAGATTCTTGCCGGCGACAACATCGAAACGCTCATTACCTCGATGTTCCTGCACGGCGGCTTTATGCACCTGGCGGGCAACATGCTCTATTTGTGGATATTTGGTGACAATATCGAGCATTACCTCGGTCACGCTCGCTTCATCGTGTTCTATGTTTTTTGCGGACTGTTCGCTGTTTGGGCGCACATTCTGTTGGGCGGTGTTTCTGACGTCCCGATGGTTGGGGCAAGTGGGGCCATCTCCGGTGTGCTGGGCGCGTATCTGATCAAATATCCCAAATCGCGCGTTCTGGTGCTGTTGCCTATCTTCTACTTCATAACCATTCGCCCGATTCCGGCAGTAGTTGTGCTTGGTTTGTGGTTTGTCATGCAATTATTCAGCGGTATCGGCTCGATCGGTGCGCAGGGTGGGGGTGTGGCTTTCTGGGCGCACGTGGGCGGGTTCGTTGCCGGCGCACTTCTCATATTGTTTCTGCCCGCCAAAAGACGCAAACGGAAGTCAGATTACTACGACTTTGGTTAGTCACATTTTCAAAATATAAGCGATTATTGCCCCCAGTATCAGCCAGATCGGGATAGAGAGTATCATCGCCCAATTGATGCCCCTCAAGGTGCGGTTGGATTTGGTCATGCTCTTTTTTTCCAGCCCTCTTTCTACTTTCAATTTCAGTTCTGTCAGGTCGACGGGTTTTGTCAGATAGTCGAAAGCGCCGTTTTTCATCGCGTCGATAGCAGAGCCAATCTCAGGGTAGCCGGTAAAAAGAATCACCTCCGTTGCATCGTCAAGCTCCTTGATCCTGTCAAGCAGTTTGACGCCATCCATTTTAGGAAGTTTCAGGTCTGTGATAACGAGGTCGATGGGTGTTTCTTTGAACCTTTCCAGTGCTTCCTCGCCGTTGCAAGCTGTGATTGGACGATATCCCCACAAATCCAGCGTTTCAGACATCAATTGTACGATATCCTCTTCATCATCGACAATCATAACGTTTTGCATAGAGTTGGTTCCTTTAGGTGCATCGAGTGATGATAAGACATGCGAGAGAGCTACACGGGGGTAACTCTCTTTCCCAAATTATCGATATGAGAAATATCGGTAATCTTTGTTCTTACTTTAGAGAGCGGCCGTGGACCCTGAGTCGCCAAAAGTCGAGGTTTTTTGGCAAGACTTCAATTCCAACAGCGCTAACTTCTGTTCGATAGCGCGGATAGAATATGGCACCCCGTGGGGCGTTCCGGTGGGCGCCTTAGCTGCCCGACTACCCGACCCGCGCTGATGCCGCGGGCTAATCTAGCGCGTCCCCGGGGCTAACGTCCAAACTCCCGATCCCGTGCGGTACAAGGGGTTTCTCCGAGTTTAGAGAGGGTGGAGGAAGTTAGAAAACTCTTGACTTTGCACAATTATTTATTATATTAATGATCTGTCATCGCGGGGTGGAGCAGTCTGGTAGCTCGTTGGGCTCATAACCCAAAGGTCGGGGGTTCGAATCCCTCCCCCGCTACTAAAAACTCCAAGAATGCAGAAAAGGCCTGACTGAATGTCAGGCCTTTCTTCGTTTATAGCAAGCCCCATGAGAATAGAAAAGCCCGGCACGCCGGGCTTTTCTTGTTGATGAGAAACTATTAAGACAGGACTACTTCTGCAACAACATCCGCTGCACAAATTTTTGCTTCTTAACCTCAAGCTGCAGAAAGTACATGCCGCTGGCTACTTCCACGCCGTCATCGTTTTTGCCTGCCCACTTTGTTGTCTTGAAGCCCGCCTCCTGGAATTCGTCCACCAGTGTGCTGACAACCTGCCCGCGCACGTTGTAGATTTTCAACCTGACGTGCGCATTTGCAGGCAGGGCGTAGCGGATACTTGTTCCGGCGTTGAACGGGTTCGGATAGTTTGGACTTAGCGAAAATGCTTCCGGCAGCGGTTCCGGGGTTTCGGCGTCGGAGTCTGCGAGAGTAATCATCTCGAGTGTTTCAGCATTGGCGCCTGAAGGATCGCCGGTCTCGATGATGAGCTCAGGCGGCATCCCCCCTTCTTTCGAATAGAACGCCGGCATACCCGCACCATTTTCAATTGCGAAGCTCACCGGGTTGTTGCCTGCGATTGCGTCTGTTACATTGAATTCGAGCACCGCCTCTTCTGTTGCGCTCTTTGCTGCCGCAAGCGGCTCAGCGCCAACATGCGGTGCGTTGTCCCAGACCAGCAGGGTTTCATCCCAGGCGTACATCGAATTCTTGAAATTGTTCGAGACCTGGTAGAGTTGTGCGTCTGCGCCACTACCATCGGCGGTAAAAAGGCGTAGCGTAGCGCTCAACACCGGCGCTTCCAGTCCCGTCACCTCGAATTTGAGATACGTTCTGGCAGAGGCGCGTTTGTTGCTTTCGCTGCCATTGTTGGCAGTAGCAAACAGCTCATTGGCGGCGCCAAAGTTGGTCGTTGCCGCACGGTCGCTGACAAAAGCATCCGATACGGGCTGAAAGGTTAAGAGCTGCGCACCGGCGGTCGCTGTTACATTGATGGTCACGGACGCAGTATTGGAAGCTGTGCCCTGGTCGTCTTCAACAGTATAAGTGAATTCATCCGTACCGACGAAGTCAATCTCAGGTCTGTAAGTTACGAGACCGCTGTTTGGATTCACTTCCAGTTCCCCGTTGCTGGTGGATGATTGTATGGCGACCGTGAGCGGTACGATACTGCCGTCGGGATCAGAGTCATTTTCGGTGACAATCATGACCAAGAGCAGCCCCTGAGTCGTACTATAGTTATCGTTCTGCGCTACCGGCGCCTGATTGCCGCTCGCGCCAGTCGTTTCAATAACCAGCTCCGGCGGCGACGTGCCCTCCTTCATATAATATTTGACCTGGTCTTCTGACGAGTTTGCCAGAGCGAAGCTGTAAGTCCCATTGTCCTGGACCGCTGCGC
>CAZVSL010000008.1:14202-30168 GCA_964629935.1 uncultured Calditrichaceae bacterium
GTCAAACTCCACCTGCTGCAAGGGCGCTGCCGGTCCAAATGTCGCCAGCGGTGCACCTTCGATTTCCGGAGCGTTGCCGGCGTTGAGCAGATTCTCAGTCCACGGGGAAGCGGCGCTGCTAAAGTGGTTCGACACGGAAAATACTGAGCCGCCGGAATCGCTGCCGTCATCTGCTTCTGAAGTAACGGTCAGCCGGAGTTTTGCTTGTTTCGCCGGTGCGGGCAAGCCGGATACCTCAAATTTAAGGTAGGTCGCGAACTTATCCTTCTCGACTTTGCCGGTTGGTTTGTCGCCATAATTTTTTCCCGGCCCGGTTAGCTTAACCTGCCCATCATGACCCGGCCCGAAGGTAAGCGTCTGGCTGCTGCCGGTTGCGGAAATCGATATGGTCACGGTCGCGGTGTTAGATTCTGCGCCTTCATTGTCGCGGACCGTGTAAGTAAACTGGTCGCTGCCCGTAAAGCCCGGGTCGGGTGTGTAAGTCGCTGAACCGGTTGTAGGCGTGATTGTCACGGCGCCATTGCCGGGCGTTGTCTTGACCTGCACAGATGACGGTACCAGGCTGCCATCAGAGTCCGAGTCATTGCCGAGAATATTGATGGTCACGGGAGCGTCTTGCGAGGTAGCGGCTGCATCATTTGCTGCCACCGGGCTGACGTTGGGCTCGTCACCACCGCCGCTCGCGGTTTCAATAATCAGAAGCGGCGGCGAGTCGCTGCCTTCTTTCGCAAAGTATTTCACCCGGTCATCAGAATCGGTTTCGATACAAAAGCTGTAGATTCCGTTGCCGGTTACAACCGAGGAAACGTCAAACTCGACGACATCGTTTGATTGCACAGCACCGATGGCTCCCAGCGCGGGCGGGATGGCTGCCGGCGCATTGCCAGAGTTCAGCAGGTTCTCAGTCCATGACTCGCTCGTTCCGGAAAAGTCATTGGAAGCTTGAAACAGTCTGCCGCCCGATTCACTGCCATCGTCAGGATCATCGGTTACCACGAGCCGCAGTTTCGCGCCCAATATCGCGCTTTCGACGCCGCTGACGTTGAATTTGAGATATGAGCTAAACTTGCCGGCCTCGACTTTGAGCGTGCCTTTGTCGCCGTAATTCTGGCCGGGATCCGTATGCTTCACCTGGCCGTCATCCGTGGGCTGGAATTCAACCGTTGCGGCGGTCGAATTGAGCACCGTAATGTGTACAGTTGCTGGATTCGAAATCTTGCCCTCATTATCCTGAACCGTATAGGTAAACTGATCAGCGCCGCTAAAAGCGGATGCTGGCGTATACGTGATCACGCCTGTGCCGCTGTTGACCTGGGTCGAGCCGTTCGCAGGCGGCACATCGATCGCCAGACTGCTCACAACCAGACTGCCGTCGCTATCGCTATCATTGACGAGTACGGTGATCGATACCGGTACGTTGACGAAGGTTCTTGCTGTGTCATTTTGCGCTATGGGTGCGAGATTATCTCCGCTCACCGTAACGGTAACAGTCGCCTGATTCGAGGCCAGTCCTTCATCATCGAGAATGGTATAGGTGAATGTATCCGTGCCGATAAAGCCGGCGTTGGGCGTGTAGGTGAGCAGATTTGCCGAATTGTCGGCAGCCACCGTGCCGTTGGCCGGCTGACCGGTAACGCTTACGCTGGCGGGGTCGACCTGTCCGTCCGGATCGATATCGTTTTGCGAAACGTCGATGGTGACGGGCTGCTCCGGCCGCGTGTTGGCGTCGTCATCCACAGCCACAGGCGGCTGATTTTCTCTGTCTTCGAAAGTCTCGACGATGAGAAGCGGCGCGTCTTCACCGCCCTCTTTCATCCAGTATTTGGCTCTGTCCGGCGAGTCGTTGGCGATAGCAAAACTATAGATGCCGGGCGCGTGCACTGCCTCCCTGACATCGAAGAAGATGTTCTGTTGTTGGACGACCTCTCCAGCTCGGTCCAGGGCTGCACTGTTGATTTCCGGCGCATTTTGAAAGACGATGCCGTTTTCGTCCCAGGGCGCGTCAGAGTCTTTGAACAGATTTGAAATCTGGTAGATGGCGCCGCCGTCATCACTGCCGTCTTCATCGAAATCTGTCACTTTCATTTTTACTTGTGCGCTCTTGATCTGAGCGCTCACCGAACGAATATCGAATTTAAGATAGACGCTGAAGCGGTTTTTCTCCACTTTGCCGGTAGACTTGTCACCGAAATTCTGTGGCGAATTGGCGACCTTGACCTGGGCATCATCAGTCGGTTTGAAGGATTGCGTGGTTACATCGGGCGGCTCCGTGACGATAATGGTGACGGTTGCTGCGTTGGAAATTGTGTTGTCGTTATCCTGAACGGTATAGGTAAAGGCGTCGGCGCCGATGAACTCAGCATTTGAAGTATAAGTGATCGTGGCATCGGGATTGATCGAGGCTGTGCCATTTATTGGCGGCGATACGATGCTCAGCGTGTTGACGAGCAGACTGCCATCGTTGTCCGTATCATTCGCCAGCACATCGATGGTGACCGGCAAACCGCTTGCCGCGCTGCTGCCGTCATTTACAGCGACCGGCGGCGTATTTTCCGGATGCACCGTGATGTGCACCGTCGCCAGATTAGAGATGATGCCGGCGTTATCCTGGATCGTGTAGGTGAACTGATCGTCTCCCAGATAGCCGCTGGCCGGCGTGTAGATCAGGGCGCCGGCAATGTTGCTCGGTTGCAGAGAGCCGTGTACAGGCGAGGTCACCACCGCCACAGACTGCTTGTTCAGGGAACCTTCAGGATCATTGTCGTTGGCGGTGACGTCAATGCTTTCCGGCTGGTTCAGACGTGCATTGACGACGTCATCGACCGCCACCGGAGGTTTGTTCTCAACAGCGATGAGCGTCTCAATGGTTAAGGTTGGCGGCGAGTCGCTTTCACGCGTGAAGTATTTCGCCTGGTCGCCGGAGTCGCCGATAAGGGCAAAGCTATACACACCCTCTGCTGTGACGACTGAAGATACATCGAATTCGACCACCTGATTGGCTGCTACCGGTCCGGCATTGGCTAAAGGCAAGCTGATGCGAGGCGGCGAATTTGGATCCGTGAGGTCTTCCTCAGTCCAGGGTGTTTGAGTGCCATCGAAGTTGTTCTCAACCTGGAAAAGTGTGCCGCCGGCGTCGCTGCCGTCTGATTCGCCGTCGGTAACGGTCAGGCGCAGTATCGCACTTTCGATGTCGCCATCGATGTCTTTCACTTCGAATTTGAAGAAGGAGGTGAACTTATCTTGTAAGACTTTTGCAGTAGATCGCTCGCCAAAGTTTTCCGTGGTGTTGTGTTTCACCATGCCGTCATCCGTTGGCGTGAATGTAACCGAGGATGCTTGCAGTGGGCTTACAACGACGGTCACGCTGGCTGTGTTCGAAGTCGCGCCTTCATTGTCTTCAATAGTATAGGTAAATGTGTCCGTTCCGGTAAAACCGGGATTGGGCGTGTATGTGATGTTGCTTGTCGCCGGATCGAACGCAATCGCGCCGCTAGCTGCCTGCGTTAGAATCGTTACACTCGCCGGCACGATGCTGCCGTCCCTGTCCGTGTCGTTTGCCGTGATTTCGATCTCTACGGGCGTATCCTGCGGTGTGTTGATGGCGTCGTCGACAGCAATCGGTGCGGCGTTGGGGGGATCGACGAAAACCACGACCCGCGCCGTATTGGAGATTCCACCGTCTTCGTCTGCAACCTGATAGTCGAAGTGGTCGCTACCGGTGAAACTGGCTGTTGGGGTGTAGGTGACCACGCCGGCATGATCGATATCAGCCTGTCCGTTCGCGGGCTGGCTTTGCAACGTTACCGTGGCAGGATCGATATTGCCGTTGAGGTCGATGTCATTGGCTAAGATAGCGATATCCAACGGGATACCGATATCCGTACGCACCGTATCATTGACAGCGATTGGCGGCTGGTTGACTTCGGTCCAAAGTGCAACGTGATTGGCCTGCAAGCCGCCGGCGGTTTCAAAGCCACCGCCGACGTAGACTTTGCTACCGTCGAGATATACAACGCGACCTGTGCCGTCCAGGCCGGTTCCAAGCGGCGTCCAGTCCTTGCCGTCCCATTTTGCGGCATGATGGGCTCGCTTGTTGTCAGCTCTGGTGAAATCGCCGGCCGCAAACAGGGCTGAGCCGTTGCTGGCGAGCGCACGCGCGGGCTTGTTGATTCCGCCCGCGAGGCCGTGCCATTTGCTGCCATCCCAGTGCGCTACCCGGCTCGCATTGGCCAGGCCGGCGATGTTGAAGTTACCCGAGGCGTAGATGCCGCCGCTGTTTGGCGACAGGCCGAGCACTTCGCCGTTGACGCCGTTGCCCAGCGACGCCCAGTCGCTGCCGTCCCACTGTGCTACATGATTCAGCCCGGTTGCACCGCTGTTTTGGAAAGCGCCGGCTGCATATAGATTGTTGTCGCTCAGAACCAATGCGTTTACGGTGTTGTCGAAACCGTCTCCCATGGCCGTCCATTGGCTGCCATCCCATTTGGCGACGCGGCTGGCATTGTCACCGCCGGCGGTTGTGAATGCGCCGCCAGCGTAGAGATCGCTGCCGTCCAATGCCAGCGCATTGACTATGTTATTCAGGCCGGCATCGAGAGGCGACCACTGAGCGCCATCCCATTTTGCGATGTAATTGGCATTGACGCCGGCTATGGTCGTGAACGCGCCGGCTACATACAGGTTGCCATTTTCATCAACCGCCATGTCGTTGACGCCGCCATCTAAACCGCTAGCGAGATCAGACCAGCTCGAGCCGTTCCACACTTGCAGATGATGGCTGCCGTTTACAGAATGGGTGCCTGCGACATATACATCCTGATTGTGCGCAACGATGGCGGTCACTGAAAAATCAACGCCTGTGTCAAGAACGGACCAACTGCTGTTATCGAGAACATCGACGCTTACTTGCGCTTCGTTTGAAACGGCGCTCTCATTGTCCTGGAAGGTATAGGTGAAGCTGTCAGTGCCTATAAAAGTGCCGTTCGGGGTGTAGCGGATGAGTCCGCCAGCCTCCACCTGTGCCGAACCAGCGAGCGGTTGCGCAGTCACAGTCACTGTGTTGAGATTGATGCTGCCGTCCAGGTCGGTGTCATTTACCAGCACGTTTACGAGCACGTCTTGATTGAGCCCGGTCGTGGTATCATCGTCGACCGCGAACGGCGGTGTGTTTTTGGGCTCGGTAAACGCCTCGACGATAAGCTGAGGCGGTGCATCACTTTCACGCGTGAAGTATTTGGTGCGGTCAAATGAATCATTGGCGATGGCAAAACTGTAGACCCCCGGCGCGCTGATCGCCTGCGAAACATCGAACTCGACGATTTGATTTGGCTCAACTGCGCCGATGCTGCTGAGCGGCTGGCCATCAATGGGCGGAGAGGTGATGTCGTTGATTTCCTCCTCATTCCAGGGCGTACTGCTGCTGGCAAAGTTGTTCGAAACTACGAATACAGAGCCGCCGTCATCACTGCCGTCATCGGCGCCATCGGTGACGGTCAGGCGCAACCTGGCGTCGCGGATCTGGCCGCTTACGGAAGAAGCGTCAAATTTGAAGAAGGCGGTGAATGTGTTTTTCTCCACTTTTGCCGTGGCCCGCGTGCCAAACTGTTCCGCTGAGTTCCGTTTGACAAAGGCGTCTTCCACCGGCTCGAATGTGTGCGTGATAACGTCAGGGGCTTCACTGACGGTAATCGTCACAGTGGCAGCATTGGAGGTGGCGCCGTCATCGTCTTGCACGGTGTAAGTAAAAGTCTCCAGGCCAACATAATTCTCGCTGGCAGTATAGGTGATGACGCCGGTAGCGGCATTGATTTCGGCGTTGCCGTTGGCCGGCGGCGTTGTGATCTGCAACGTGCTGACAATTATGGAACCATCGCTGTCGCTGTCGTTTTCCAGGACATTGATCTCTACCGGAAAAACAGTTAGCGTGGCTGCCACATCAGCGGCTGCAACGGGCGGCAGATTGGGCGGGTGAATGGTGATGGTAACGGTAGCTGTATTGGATACTGCGTCTTCCAGATCGCGCACGCGGTAGGTGAACTCATCGGCGCCGATGAAATCGGGATTGGGGGTGTAGACCAGCAGATTAGGTGCGCCGTCCGGCGAGAGCGTGCCGCTTGCCGGCGGCGTGACAACCTGAACGGAACCCGGATCGATGCTGCCATCCGGATCGGAGTCGTTGGCGACGACATTGATGGTCGCGCTTTCGTTCAGGCTGACATCAAAAGCATCGTTGAGCGCGACGGGTGGCTGATTCTCAACGATGACCGTTGTTTCGATCACGAGAGCGGGCGCGAACAGACTTTCACGCATGAAGTACTTGACGCGGTCGCTGCTGTCGCCCAGAATCGCAAAGCTGAATGTGCCTTCGCCGGTCACGGCCGCAGTCACATCAAAGGTAACGATTTCGTTGACCTCGACCGGGCCGAGAGTGCTCAGAGGCGACCCGGTAACATCGGGGGCATTGGCAAATGTAAGTTGGTCCTCGACCCAGTCGGTCTCCTCGCCGTCGAATGTGTTGCCGACGACATAGATGGAGCCGCCGTTCGGACCGCCATCACCCGGGAAATCTGTCACTTGAATGTTGAGCTTGGCGCTGCGCACCTGCCCCTGGATATTATTGACGCGGAATTTCAAATAAGCCGCAAATTTGTCGGCCTCCACCTTTGCCGTCGGATCGCTGCCGAAGTTCTCATTGGCTTCCGTGACTTTAACCTGAGCGTCATCGCTCGGGCGGAAACTGAACGTGCGTATTGCAGGCTCCTTGTCGATGGTTATGCGCACTTTTGCCTCGTTGGATATTGCGCCCTCATCGTCGCTCACCTGATAACTCAGACTATCATTACCGACGAATCCTGACGGCGGCGAATAGACAATATCTCCGGCGGCAATATCGACGGTTGCCGTCCCGCGAGTCGGCTGCACCGTGATCACGATGCTGCCGGCTACGATCTGGCCGTCGACGTCGACGTCATTGTCGAGGACATTCAGCGGGATGGCGTTGCCCTGGAAAGTGGTGGCAAAGTCCTCGACCGCTTCCGGCGGCTGATTCTCGCCCAACACTTCGATGAACACTGTGGCGATGTTGGAGATACCCGCCTCATCGTCTTCGACTGTATAAGTGAATTGGTCATTGCCGAGAAAATCCAGGGATGGCGTATAAGTGATCTCGCCTGTGGTGGTGTTGAGATCGAGTGTTCCATTGTTAGGTTGGCTGACAATGGCGATGGTCTCGGGCAGCAACACGCCATCCTGGTCCACGTCATTGGCCAGCACCTCAAAGGTGGCCGGTGTATTGATTCGCGCCTTGATTTCATCGTTGTTTGCCACCGGCGGATCGTTACCCACAACGGCCAGGGTTGTCACCACGATTTCAGGAGCGTGCTCGCCCTCTTTGGTGTGATACTTTGCCAAGTCCGGCGAGTTGCTGTCTATCATAAAGCTGTACACGCCTTCTCCCTGTATAACCGGCGTGATATCGACTGCCACCCAGGTGTCTGAGGTTACTGCGCCCAGGTCTGCCACCGGCGGGTTTGTGGTGACCGGCGCAGTTCTAAAGTTCAGCCCGTCTTCGGTCCAGGGCTGGCCGTTATCGGTGAAGTTATTGGAAACGACGAATACATCGCCGCCGTCGAAACTGCCTTCTCCCACCCGCAGCCTGAGCTTGATATTCTGCACCTGACCGATCAGGCCTGTCAGATTGAATTTCAGATAGCCGGTGAATTCTTCGGCATCCACTTTCATAGTGGACCTGTCGCCAAAGGTTTCTTTGGGGGCGAAAGTTCGCACTTGTGTATCATGTGTGGGGTGATAGGTCAATGTTACCAGCTCCACGCCCTTGGTGACCGTTATATTCACGGTCGCTTCGTTGGAAAGCTCGCCGTCGCTGTCCTCAACGGTATAATTGAACGAGTCGCTGCCGATGAAGCCATTATCAGGCGAATAAGTTATGCTGCCGCTGCTTGCATCTACGACCGCCGTACCATGTAATGGCGGGCTGGTTACTTGAACCGTTTCCACAATAATTTCGTCATCATCCGTATCATTGGCCAGCACATTGATGAACACCGGCGTATTATCCGTCGTCGAAGCCTGATCGTCAACGGCGGTTGGCGGCTGGTTTGGCGGCCTGACGGTGATCGCGACAGTAGCCAGATTGGAGATGTCGCCGGCATTGTCACGGATGGTGTAGGTGAAGCTGTCGGGCCCGGTGTAATCGGGGCCCGGCGTGTACGAAACAACGCCGGTTTGCAGGTCAATCTGTGTTGCTCCGTGCGTGGCCGGGTCGACTATGGTCAGCGTGCTCAGGGACAGATCATCATCGATGCCGGTGTCGTTGCTGATTACAGAGATGTCGACGGGTGTGTTGACGATTGTGGAGGCGATATCATCCTCAGCCACCGGCGGCGTGTTGACTTCGTTGGCAACGACCTGTACGATGAGCTTTGGAGAAGTTTGCCCTTCTTTCATGAAATACTTCAGCACATCTTCGGAATCATTGCGGATGGCAAAGCTGAATAAGCCATTACCGGAAATGACCTGGGCAACGTTGAACTCTACCAGCTCACCGAGACTCACCTGTCCCAGGGCGCTCAGAGGCAGTCCGATCAAATCCGGCGCATTGTCGGCGGTCAGGGTCTCTTCCTGCCAATCTTCATTGGTACCCCGGAAGGTGTTTTCAGCCAGAAAGACCGTACCACCGTCATCGCTCGCATCAGCGCATTCCAGCACCAGTTTTGCATTCAAGACTTCGTCGATCACCCCATCCACCTGAAACTTCAGATAGGCCACAAACTTGTCTTTTTCGATCTTTGCGCTTTCCTTATCGCCAAAATTCAAATCTTTCTCGCCGAGCTTGATGTAGCTGTCCTCCGTCGGCGTGAAGGTTAGGTTCTCGAGGCTGACAGCCTCTTCGATGGCCAGTTTTTGGTTTGCTGACACATTTTGCAGAAGCTGGCTTTGGCCGGACGGCCATAGCACGCGAATGGAGTCGACGACCGTGGCATCGCCGAGACCAAATTCCAGGGTTTGGCTGTTTTGGCCATTTCTGCCGGTCTGCGCCGAAATTTCCTGATACTGCATAACCTGCTCGTCGTCGATGCGGGCATAAAGCCGAACGCTGGCGCCGATAGCCGTCTTGTTGCTAACGAGGCCTGCGAGATCGAGGTGTATCCAGTTGTTGCTGTTTGCTCCATTGATAAAGAGCAGATTGTCTGTTTGCTGGTGCTGAGCCACGAACAAATCGAGGTCGCCGTCGTTGTCAACATCTGCCCAGCTTGCACCCGTGGCAAGGCCAGGCTCGGCTGTCATGCTGTTGGCGACTTTCGTAAAGGCGCCATCGCCGTTGTTGCTGTAGAACAAATTTGGCTCTGCTTCCGAGAACGTGCTGACGAACAAATCCAGATCGCCATCGTTATCATAGTCTCCCCAGGCTGAGCCGGTGGCGTCATTGACATCCGTGACGATATCGCCTGTGGTGATTTCGGTGAAGGTACCATCGCCATTATTCTGATACAGGGCATTGGTCTCGGTAACCGTGACACTCTGGTCGAACGCACCGTTGGCGACGAACAAGTCGAGGTCGCCGTCGTTGTCATAATCTCCCCAGCTTGCGCCTTGTGCACTGCGAGCGTCATTGACGACCGGGCCCAGTGTGATTGCCGTAAACGTGCCGTCATCGTTGTTCTCATACAGCGCATTATTTTGACCGTTCTCGTTGCCGACAAACAGGTCGAGGTCACCGTCGCTGTCGAAATCAGCCCAGGCGGCGCAGGTTCCATCTGCAGCATCATTGACGACCGGCCCGTCCGTGATTTTTGTAAACGTGCCATCGCCGTTGTTCTTGTATAGAAAGTCGCTTTCACCATTGCCGTTGGCAACAAACAAGTCGATATGGCCATCATTGTTGTAGTCGCCCCAGGCTGCACTGCGGGACTGGCCGCCATCGTTGACGATGCTGCCGACCGTAATAGGGGTGAAGCTGCCGTTGCCTTTGTTGCTGTAAAACCGGTTATTGGGTCCGCCAAAGGCTACGAAAATATCGAGGTGACCATCGTTGTTGAAGTCGCCCCAGGTTCCGGTTTGCGCCGGGTTGAAATCGTTGACAATGTCTCCCTGCAGCATCCGGTTGAACACAGAATCCCCGGTTCCGGCATACAGAAAGTTGCTTTCAAAACCTGTGTTTGCGATGAATAGATCGAGATTGCCGTCGCTGTTATAATCACCCCAACTGGCGCTGAGCGAGCTGCCAGCGTCGGTAGCGATTTCGCCGGTTTTAACTTTTGTGAAAGTGGGTGTCTGCGCGAAGGCGACGGTACTGGTGAGCAGAAGCAGGCAGATGATACTTCTGCTGCCAATCTGCAAGTTATGGCGTGGTTGCATCTCTCCGAACCCCGTTCTTTGTGACAAAAAGCGCTGCATTTTTTAACGGACTCAGGTGAGTTTCCCGGTAAAACGAACGCTGCGTTGCTTCAAGAGTTAACTCACCTGGCTTAGACGAGACGGATAAGCGCCAGCATTTCATAGCAGCTATATTCTGGAGAAGTAATAGAAGGGCGTGGGTCAAGAACGAACACTCAGCTACGGGGTCATCACAGAACTCACTGGTTGAAAATGCTGCTGCCTTTCCGAAGTTGCCTTACCTGATGCTATTGCGATTGACATAGCTAATATTGTTGATCATGCGCGAATTGGCGCGCAACTATAGATATATAATAGTAGGAACAAAGCCGTAAAAACGGGCAAGTTTTTCGGGCGTAGGGTTACGATTTTGGAATGGGAGAAGGACCAGCTCCCTCAAAAAAAAATGACAAAAAGTTAAAGTTTCAGCGCAAGTTGGCGATATTATTACCGAAACGGAATGTTTAGCACTTCAAGAGGTACAAGCTCATGCAAGTATCAGGATCCGATTCTCATGCTCCCTTTGCCCACACCCATTTCTTTGCGGAAGCGGTAAAGGATGAAAACGCGACACGCGCCGTTCACAGTCAGAACGAGAATCACAGCCGGGAAGTGGACTCGCATCATGCTTTAGGTCGGGAGGACATCGTTGATATCCAGCACAGCCCGGACGGGGTACATGGTACTGCAGGGACGAACAAGGCCAGACCGGACATTTCAGGCGACCAGGAAAGCACAACACTTTTTCCGAACAAAACCCGGCCAGGCGCTGACAAGCAGGCTGCGGCAGAGCAGAACAAAGCTCGCTTCTTCGACAATGCCGGCCAGATATCAAAAGAGCCGTTGAGCAATTCGGTTGTGGACGTGATCGGCTAGATCAAGTATTTATCCCGAAAGTAATTCTCGAGACGCTCAAAACGAATTGTTTGGAGTTGCCGGGTGATGCAAGTATCCCATTCAGGTTCACCTTTGCTCCAGGCTCACTTCGCTAATGCCACCGCTCGGGATAGATTCACCGTTGGCAGCCGTGAGCTTACGCCTGAGGAAGAACAAACGCTTGCAGAACTAAAGCGCACTGATCGCGAAGTGCGTCGCCATGAGCAAGCACACAAAGCCGCTGCCGGGCCGTATGCCCAGGGCGGGCCGGTTTACAGATATATGACCGGACCGGACGGCCGGCAGTATGCCGTGGGCGGCGAAGTAAGGCTTGATACCTCAGAGGTAAAAGGCAATCCGGAAGCGACGATCCGCAAGGCTCAGATTATCCGAAGAGCTGCGTTGGCGCCACGCGACCCCTCTTCCAAAGACCGAAGGGTGGCGGCGGAAGCGCGCCAGATGGAGACTGAAGCACGCCGTGAATTGGCAAAGCAAAAGCGCAACGAGCTGTCCGAGTCGCACAAGGCGAATCATACACCGTTGCAGCCTGTTGTCGATATTCTGGTGTGAGTCTTATCCCGAGATGGACGTGCGGCCTCAGTTGCCAAGTAGCTCGTCCAGATTCATTGGCAGCGTGATGATAAACGTGGTTCCCTTTCCCATTTCACTCTCGACTTTGATCTCACCTTTGTGGTCCTGAATGATCTGATAGCAGATCGACAGGCCCAGACCTGTTCCCACGCCCACACCTTTTGTCGTAAAGCCGGGATCGAATATCTTCTTGATTTTATCTTTGGGGATGCCCGGGCCGTTATCACGGATGCGGATTTCAAGTCGACCGTTTTTCTGAGCTGTAGTGATTCTGATTTCGCCCGGTTTGTTTGCGATCGCCTGTTTGGCATTGATGAACAGGTTGAGATAAACCTGGTTGAGGCGGCCGGGATAACAGGGAATGGGAGGGAGTTGGGCATAGTCTTTTATGACTTCTACGTTGTGTTTGATTTCATGATGAATGAGGGTGAGGGTGTCTTCTATTCCTTCGTGTATATCGATGGTTTTCAGCTCTGCCTCGTCCAGGCGGGCAAAGCTCTTGAGCCTGCGCACGATGGTCGTCACCCGCTCACTGCCAGTATCAATCACTCTGTTGGCGTCCTGAATGACCTTGATCGGCCCGTGCAGATTACTGTCGGTCTCGAAGTCTTCGCCATAGCTGGCTTTCAGTGTGTTCTTGAGTTTTTCCACGGCCCGTTTAAGTGTGTCATGCATGCTGTGCACTGCGCCGATTGGGGTATTGATTTCATGTGCGATGCCGGCGACCAGCATACCAAGGGATGCCATCTTTTCAGATTGCACCAGTTGATCCTGGGTCTCGCGCAGATGCTGATTGGCTTTTTCAAGCTCCTGTAAACTCTGCTGTAAAGCCAGCTCCTGGCGTTTGCGCTCCGTAATATCCCGTGCAAAACCGATTCTGTAGGTAACTTCACCTTTGTCATTATACATGGTGAAAGCGGATAATTCCACATCGATGGGCGCGCCCGTCTTTGGGTGGCTTTTGATCTCGCCACGAAAGTTGCCGGTCTTGCGCAGCGCCTCGCCGATTTGCGCGAAGGTCTCTTCGCCAACAAATACACCCGGCGTTTTGCCGATCAGCTCTTCATCAGAGTATCCGTTGAGTTTACGGCTCGCCGGATTCTGTTCCACCAGAACGCCTTGTGGGTCAAGTATGGTGATGGGATCATTGGAGTTCATGAAGATTTGTTTGTAGAGGCGGAGCTTTTCTTCAGCCAATTTGCGTTCCGTCACATCCTCGCTGACGCCACAATAGCGAAAAATTTCGCCCTGTTCATTGCGTACTGGAAACGCTCGTGACCGAATCCACCTGATTTCTCCCTGACCGCGGATTATGCGAAACTCCTGTTCGTTCTCCTGACGTCCCGCCTGCGCCATATCGCCGGAGAGTTTTTCCATGTCTTCCGGATGGACGGCTTGCAGCCAGTCTTCCGGCTCCTCATACAGTGCGCTACGTGGCCGGCCGAATATTTCTTCATAGGAGGGGCTCACGTAGATCATCTTATGCAGTTGCAGGTCAACCATCCAGAACACCTCTTTGATGTTCTCATTGAGCTGGCGGAATCTCTCTTCGCTTTCTCTCAGGGCGTCTTCAGCTTTTTTGCGCTCGTTGATGTCGTAAAGCGAGCCGATGAGAACAGCTTCATCGCCTATCACCTCCGGCTCTATCGAGAAGATCATCCAGGTCGTGGTTCCGTCTGCCTTTTTGATTTGCACTTCGTAATTGCGCACGGAACCCTCTTTGGCTATCTTGTCGAGCACGATTTTGCGGTCTTCAGCGTTAGCGTAGAAATCGATGGTATGTTTGCCCACGACTTCCTGGCGTTTCAAGCCAACAATTTCAGCCATGGGTTCATTGGCATACAGTATTTTGCCATCTTTGCGGCGGGTGACGATAAAGGGAATAGGAGAGGCTTCTACAATCGCACGTAACTGTTCGTCCGCGCGCTTCATTTTAGTGATATCCGTATAAGTCCAGACGCTGCCGAGCTTGTGGTTTTCTTTATCTGTGACCGGGATGGCGAATGCAGAGACATATTTCAGTTCGCCGGTGTGCAGCTCCAGACTGCGCTCGTACAGCTTTTCAATGTCGTGCAGACTATCCAGGTCCGTATCCGGGTTCTTGAGCAGATAGTTTGCCAGGCGCTCAAACGCTTCGGGCGGCACAAAGCAATTTCTTATCAGCTTATGAAATTCCGTTAGCTGCATGCCGAGCATGGTGTTGACATCCAGGCAGAAAAAATCACGCGCGCGGCGGTTCGAGGCAATGATCTTGTTGTCCAGGTCGACCATGATGATTGCATTTTGCGAGGAATCCAGGATAGCCTCGAGGCGGCGGTTGCTCTCTGTTATCTTGTTCAGCAAGGTCTCCATCTCAAGGTTCTTTTCTTCGAGCTCTTCTTTCATGGCAAGAAGCTCGACATTTGCCTTGCCGAGAGAGTAAGTTTGGCTTTCTAACTGTTTGGTCTTTGCGCGCAGCTCGCGATTCGCTTCGCGCAGTGATTTTGTGCGCTCGATAACTTTGCGTTCCAGCGATTGATAGGCGCGGATATTGTCAAGCGCCAGACCGACCATATTCGAGAACATCTCGAAACGCTGGACATCTTGCTCATCCATTTCGCGCTCGTGATGCTGCATATTGCCAACCACCAGGCCAATCGGTTTTTTGTTGACCCGTACCGGCGCCATGACAAGCGCTTTGGTTCGAATCGGTTTATCATCTTCTCTCGGCCAGTGTGGATCGGCGTTGAGGTCCGGGATGAAGATAGTTCGATTTTCCCTGAAACTCTGCATAAATTGCGGCGGCAGGACGAATTTGTCGGATTGGACGCGTTCCAGAAAACTCTGGGCAAGCTCAGGCGTGTCTTTTTCCAGGCAGTAGGAGCGCAGCGTTAGCTTGCCCTGGTCTTCGAGTATAAAAAACGCACGGTCGAAGTCGAGAGTGTGCGTGAGCAGCTCCGGAATCTCATCCATGAGCTCATTTTCGTCAAAAATCTGGGTGAAACGATTCGAGGCGGTATTGAGAGCGGTAAGTTGGCGCATCGTGTATTCCAGCTTTTCGGTGCGCTCGTTGACTTTCTTTTCAAGTTGTTCGGAATGCTGTTGCAGCTCCTGCTCGAGCTGCTTGCGCTTGGTTATGTCGCGAGCAATGCCATCCTGGCGTATGACTTTGCCATTCTCAAAGATCAAGCGACGATTGGCTTCAAAATATCTGGTCTTGCCGGATTTGCACAGCATGCGGAACTGTAGAGTCTTGATTTTGGAGTCACCGGTGGTCATGGCGCGTTGGAAGCCTGCACGCAAGGTTCCTCTGTCTTCCGGGTGGACAAAATCGAAGACAGCGCGTCCCAGCATTTCAGAGGCTTTGTAGCCCAGGAGCCGCTCGCCAGCCGGGCTTATGTTTAGAAAATTGCCGTTGGTATCGAGGGAGTAAACAAGGTCCGGCACCGTTTCGAGCAACATTTTGAAGTTGGATTCAGATTGTTTGAGCTGCTCTTGCAGCCGGGCGTTTTCCAGGGCTTGATGGATGGATGTTTCGATCTGATTGATTTCAGCAGGCTTGAGCACAAAATCATAAGCTCCCTGCCTGATCGCTTGTACCGCTTGCTCGATTGTGCCGCGAGCGGTCAGGATGATGACGGGGGTCGCCGGCGCCAGCGCTTTGATTTCGTTCAGCACTTGCAGGCCATCCATGCCCGGCATGTGCAGGTCACACAAGACCACATCCGCGCCCGAAGCCCTGAAATGTATGACGGCTTCCTGCCCGGAAGAAGCGACTGCCAACCGGAAGCCCTTTGCCTCGAGCTGGGCAGCAACCTCCTGACGCTGTATCGCTTCGTCTTCTACATACAGCAGGTTGATTGCATCCATGTTCGCATTTTTCGCTGTTGCTTGCATCTCAATCTTTGCAGGTTAAGTAAGCGGCTTTTCCGCGGGCTTGTGCACCGAAGTCGTGGCCAATGAACGCAGCAAAGGTATGAAAGTTAGGTTTGAAAATCAAGACTGTGGACGGCGATACGCTGGCAGGAGAATAGAAACAAAAACGCCTCACGCAGAATGTGCGGGAGGCGTTTGAAAATCAGGCATAGACAAATAGGTCAGGTGCCCATATCCCAGGATTCGAGG
>CAZVSL010000009.1:0-30028 GCA_964629935.1 uncultured Calditrichaceae bacterium
GCTTCGCGTAAGGAAAGTCTCCGCTCAACAACAACGGAGCAGGCTCCGTTCAACAACAGCGGAGCAGGCTCGATAGCTGAATCCCTAAAGCATTCAGGATAGTCACTATTTGCTACGTCTCTGCTTTTTAGGAACTTGACTCAAGGTTAAATAAATGCTTGCGAATTTCTCAGGCTAACAGATCAATCTATGAGTGAGTTGTATAATGCAAAATATAGGACAATTCCGCCACGGAGTCAACAACAATTTTTTTTCGGATAATCTCCGCAATAGACGCCATAGGTTGCTAGTATATAGAATTGCTTAAGCGTGAACGGGGATCGGAAAGTTTGTCTTACCTTGAAACATTTGTTCTTGACAAGTACAGAATACCCGTCATGGATTCCATACACTTTTTTTAGAGCCCGCATCCATCCCTGGTAAAATTGCAATATTTACAGCGTATTATGGAAATGTTTCGCTTTGGTTAACTTTGGTACATAAGTTGTTGTCTGATTATTAATGTTTTTTAAGCTTTTGAATCTGCGCATTTTGAAGCATGGTGGTATTACATAGTATAAATGTAGACATCTCTGCCGCGAATGCCTCAGGGGTTTTGGAAACCACGACCAAGGCAGGTCAAGTCAAATCACTGAAACACGCATCAATTACGTTTTGATTAACAAGGCATAGAAATGAGTTTTTTTTGTCGTACTTGCAGAGTCACGCAGTCTGGTTTATTGCTCGCTACAATATTGTTGTTGACGTTTTCCCGGGCATCTGCACAGGATAGCTATCTGGTCGGAGATGCAACTGACCAAAGGCTGCAGATGATTGTTCACATCATTGGGGAGGTCAAGGAGCCGGGTGAGTATCGGGTTCTCGATGGAACAAACATTCTTGAACTTTTCTCCAAAGCCGGGGGGCCAACAGAGTTCTCGAATCTGGGGGGAGTGACTATCAGTCGTATTCAACATGCGGTCTCTGGAAACGGAAACGCGTCAAATGGTCGACTTCAGGCTGGCAATCAGGTTATAGATGTGAAGCTCAACGACTATCTCAAGAGGGATAATTCCAAGTCGCCCCCGTTGCTCAAACCGGGTGATGTTGTTTTTGTACCGCGGAACGGCTGGAGTAAATGGAGAAATGTTGCGACAATTGCCAGAGACATATCAGTTGTTGTAAGTTTGTACTTTTTGTATTTGCGTGTAACAGACTAATGCTGGCACAACGGGGGCATCCGAAGGAGAGTTAAGGAATGCAGAATACTGATAGCCAACAAATAGTTGCGCTAATTACCAGGATCCTGAAGAAGAGAAAACGTATGGTGCTCCTGAGCATCATCGGGATTCTGATACCGGTTATCGTCTTTAATGAAACAGCGACCCCGACTTATCAGGCATCAACCACGCTGATTTTCAACGAGATGAACACGCCGATACCGAGTTTTAGCTACGACCTGTCGCGTGAAATACAAATTCAAAACCGGCTTGAAGAGATCAAGAGCCTGGCATTTTCTGAGGATATCGCGCGGGCATTGCCCCAGGAGCTATATGATAACTTTCCGCTGCCCTCTGATCGCGGGCCCAATTTCGATAAGTTCAGTCATGTGACCTGGAAAGTCAATAAGAGCCTTGACGCCATCGGAATTCGCGGCTCAAATATCATTCAAATTATGGTCGAGTACAAAGACCCGGTATTTTGCCGGGACGTGGCCAACATAGCGGCAAAAGTATTTCAAGAGAGGATGTACAGTGTTAAGCAGGAAGGCGTTAGCGGTGTGCGTTCATTTATCGAGCAACAATTATCTCGTGTCAAGAGCCAGTTGAATGAGACGGAAAATGAGCTGCTGAAATTTAAAGAAAAGAACAAGATCATCTCCATTGATAAAGAGTCGCACGGACTGCTGCAAAAGGTCACGGAGGCCGAAGTGCTTTACAACAAGGTAAAGTCCAATCGCGAGTCGATACAGGAGCGGCTGATAACCATCGAAGGCAAGCTCCGTCAACAAAAACAGGATTTGGTGCCATCCATTACAGATATTTCTACGCCATACGCGCAACGATTGAAAGAAAAGCTAATTCAACTCCAGGGCCAGATCACTGATGTGCGTCTACAAGGATATGAAGAAGGCCATCCCATGCTGACACAACTGCAAAGAGAGATCGATGACACGAAGAAAAAGCTTGCAGATGAGGCGCTAAAGCTGGCAAAAAGTGAAAATATCGTCGATCCCATTGCACAAATCGAGCGTCTGGTGAACGAAACCTACACCTTGCAGATCGAACACGAAACTTTGAAAGCACAGGAAGCTGCCTTGAGAAAGACCATAGATAATTATGAGAAGAATCTCGCAACCCTGCCGGAAAAAGAGTATGTGCTGGCCAGACTCACGCGTGAAAAACAGGTTATGGAGCAGAATTACCTGATGCTCAAAGAAAAATATGAGGAAACGAAAATAGCTGAAGCAGAAAAGTTTGCCAATATCAGAGTGATCGACACAGCCCGCACGCCCATGCTGCCGGTGGCGCCACGCAAGAAAATCAATATTGCAATAGGACTCATACTGGGGTTGCTCGTCGGCTTTGGCGTCGCCTTCATAGCCGAAGTCAACCGCCACACGCTCGATTCCAGTGAAGAGCTCGAAAGATTGACCAATTGGCATGTTCTTGCGTCTGTGCCCGTCATCGATAATATTGCTAATGGACGTTTGGGAATGCTCAAGAGCGGCGGCCCGGGCAATTCAAAGAGCCCGAGGATAAAACGCAGCTTACTCACAGGTAATACTGATAAGACAGGCATAGGCGAGACCTATCGCATGCTGCGCACAAATCTGCAGTTCATCGGTGTCGGTGAAAAATTTAGAACCATTATGGTTACCAGCATCGGGCCGGATGAAGGCAAATCTACTACCCTGACAAATCTGGGCATCACGCTGGCCCGAATGGAGCAGAAGGTACTGATCGTAGATTCAGACTTGCGCCGGCCTCAGATTCACTCCCTTTTCGACCTGGATAAGTCGCCCGGCTTGACCGACCTGTTGGTTTACCATAACGCCATGAAGGAAGATTTCAGTTTTGTCGAGGATAGTCGCTCGAACCTGGACAATGGCTTCAAAGAACAGGAAATGGGCGAGCTGGTCGACAACTTTTCCGATTTCGTAATGGACAGCAACTTTGTCTCCAAAATCAACAACCTTGCTGGCATCAGCAATCTTAATATCCTGAACAGCTCTCTGATCGAGGCCATCCAACCAACTGAGGTCAAAAATCTGAAAGTGCTATCCAGCGGCAAGCAGCTCAAGAATCCCAGCGAGACGATTGCCACAGTTGCCATAAAAGCCTTGCTGGACGAACTCAAAAACAAGTTCAACGTCATTTTGATAGATTCGGCGCCATTGTTGTTGGTACCGGAAACCGTCATGCTCTCATCTCTGGTTGATGGCGTTATCTTTGTGGTGGATTCGCAGAAATACAACCAGGAAATGCTTATGAAGGCAAAGAGCCTTTTGAGCAAAGCGAACGCAAATGTAATTGGCGCCGTGCTCAACAATGTTGAGCTCGATTCCAAGAACAAGAACAACTACTATTACTACGAAGCCTGAACCGCGGGCTTATTTCACCACAGATAAACTTGAACATTCATCTTCTGGCTCCCCCCTTCGGGTCAGGGCGCTGGTACAAACTGAAAATAAAGCAACATGGTTATTTCACCTGGGCTAGTCATCGCTTTATCTGTTGCAATCGTGCTTATCTTCGCCTTTGTTCTGGCCAAACGCAAAGATTCCGCCAAAACTTCGAAGAATGTGATGTCCGAGCTGCAGCTCGGCGCTGTGCCCACCTACCGCAGTACTCTGAAAAAGATGTCTAACGAGCTGGCACGAGTGCGGCGGTATGATCGCCCGCTTTCGGTCGTAATCCTACGCCTGGAGAGCGATCAACTGCTGATAGACCTGAAGCGCAGTTTGGTTGCCGAGAATGGCAACGGCAGTGTGGAATCCTATAACCAGGTGATGCAAACCATCCAGCTTGTTTTTTCCCTTGTGGGGTCCATCCTGAAAGAATCGTTGCGCGAAAGCGATATCGCCACCTACGATGTCTCCAATAACCAATATATCGTCATGTTGCCGGAATCCAACCGTGAGCAGGCAGCCCAAACTGTCACCCGTTTGAAGAAGTTGCTCTTCAAACGAACGGCCGGACATCTGGTCTCAGGTATCTCAGAGTTTCCAACCGATGGCCTCATCATAGATGACCTGGTCAAAAGTGCTGTGCAGGCTTGCGGCGCCACAAATGGTGAGCTGATTGTCAAAAAGAATTCAAAGAAATCGAAAATAGAGTCAAAACAGAGCGGGGAAGATGAAAAATCTTAGAATGAGCTCCATTCTTCACCAACATGAGGAAATCGGCAGCCGGGTTGTCAAGATCAACAATTCCGGAGTAAATAGATCGCTCACGGCAGCAACCATAGCCCTGGAGAGCAAAAAGGAAAAACCGTGGTACGAAGGCTATGCGGAGCGTAGAATTCTAGGCCTGGACCATTATTTCAAACTTAAGCGACTTTTTGATGTCGTCTTTTGTATTCTGACGCTGCCGATCACGCTACCTGTGATGATTGTCTGCTATCTTGCCATCAAGTTGGATTCTTCCGGCCCGGTGGTGTTCTACCAAAAGCGCACCGGGCGGGGAGGCAGGCGCTTCAAAATGTACAAATTGCGCACGATGGTTGAGAATGCCGAGGAGCTCAAGGAGAAATATATGCATCTGAATGAGCTCACATGGCCGGATTTCAAGATAAGTGACGACCCTCGCATTACACGCATCGGTAGAATTTTGAGAAAAACAAGCCTCGACGAATTACCACAGATTTTTAACGTCCTGAAAGGTGACATGAGTCTGGTGGGGCCGCGGCCAACATCCTTTAGCGCCAAAACATATCGTCTGTGGCACACAGCGCGCCTGGAAGCTAAGCCCGGAATGACCGGTCTATGGCAGGTTTCCGGCCGCAATGAGCTCGATTTTGACGACCGCCTGCGCCTCGACATCGCTTATTTGCGCAACCAGTGCTTTGCAATGGACTTTCAGATCATGCTCAGGACCGTAGGACAAGTTTTCAATGGACGTGGGGCAAATTAATGACGTTGCCTGAATCACTATTCTGGATAGCTGTTGCCATCCTGCTCTATTCGTACGGCGGCTTTTCAGTCCTGCTTATGATAGCGGGCAAACTGCTGAACAGACGAACGACAAAGAAAAACATTAAGCCTGCAGTCAGCGTCATCATTGCAGCATACAACGAGGAGCAAGGTATTGCCTCGAAGCTGGAAAATGTTCTGTCGCTCGACTATCCGTCCGACTTGCTGGAAGTCATAGTCGCATCAGATGGCTCTGACGATAGCACCGCAACCATTGTCTCGGATTTTGAGCTCAGGGGAGTTAGATTTCTGAATCTGCCACGCCGAGGGAAACTCTTTGCGCTTGATGACGCCGTCAAAGAAGCGCACGGTCAGGTTCTTGTTTTCAGCGATGCCAATACGCTCTTCCATCCGCAAGCCATTCGCCATCTGGTCAGAAATTTTGCAGATCCAAGGGTGGGAGGTGTGTGCGGCAATCAACAGCATATTTCTCTGGAAAGCGGAGATAACAGCAGCAAAGGCGAACAGTTGTACTGGGCTTATGATAAGTGGCTGAAAAATATGGAGAATCGAACGGGCAGCATCGTGTCGGCAGATGGCGCTATTTACGCCATCCGGCGCGAGCTTTACCGTATGCCAGGCCGCACGGATGTCACCGATGATTTTGCTATATCCACTGCAATTATCGAACAGGGCTATCGGCTGGTTTTTGAAAGCGATGCGTTGGCGCACGAACAGACTTCTGCCACCGCTCATAATGAATTCAGCCGGAAAGTTAGGATTATGAATCGCGGTTTGCGCGGCGTATTGATGCGTAGAAAGCTGCTCAATCCTTTCCGTTTTGGTTTCTATTCGGTCATCTTGTTTTCACACAAGGTGCTTCGACGCCTGGTGCCATTGATACTTGTCTGGCTCTTTGTCACGAGCTGGGTGCTCGCCGATGTGCATGTTTTTTATCTGGCGGCAAGCGTGGCACAGACGATATTCTATGCCCTGGCATTCACAGGCTTCTTGTTGCGCAGAAAAAGACTGGGAAGATCAAAGTTTCTGTATATTCCGTTTTTCTACTGCCTGGCCAACATGGCGGCGTTGATTGCGATCATGAGGTTGTTGCGAGGCAAACGTATCGAGCTGTGGCAGCCACAACGAGATAGAGTGGAGCGTCAAAAATTAGTTAACGGGGAAGTGGCCTGACGCGGGTTACGGAAGCGAACTTAACTTTGAAGTATTGGTATCATCGCGAAATCTGGAGGTTACATGCGAATTCTGGTGGCTAGCTCAATTGACGAGACCGCAATAGATGAATTGCGAAAACTACATGACGTGAAATGCAAGTTCAATGCAGATGCCGAGGCGCTGAAAGAACTGATCACAGACCGCGAAGTGCTGATCTTTCGAAGCGGTGTTCAGATAACTTCGGAGATCATGGCATGCGCCCCCGAACTTAAACTCATTATTCGGGCCGGCTGTGGCCTGGATAATGTCGATGTGCCGTATGCCCGTGGCCGCGGTATCGAGCTGCATACAATCCCCCAACCGGCTTCATTTTCCGTTTCTGAAATGACCTTTGCTTTGATGCTGGGCGTGGCGCGCAGGCTGCTCGAAGCTGACGAATCACGCCGGGCCGGCCGCTGGCTAAAGAACCAGCTTAACGGCCGTTTGCTTTACGGCAAGACTCTGGGCATTGTGGGGATGGGTAACATTGGTAGTCGGGTAGGGGAGTTGGGGCTCGGTTTTGGCATGCGGGTGCTCGGATGTGTTGAACATCCCACAGACGAGCGCGCTCTGGCTTTCAAGGAAAAAAAGCTGGAATTGACTTCCTTCGAGCGAGTCGTGTCGGAAGCGGATTTCCTGACCATTCATGTTCCCAAGAAGCCTTCAACTCAAAAGCTGATCAATGCTGAGGTGCTGGCCAGAATGAAGCGGGATTCAATCCTGGTTAATATTGCGCGCGGCGGTGTGGTTGATGAGCAGGCCCTTTTCCGGGAGCTGTCTAACGGCCGCAAACTGCTCGGGGCCGGAATCGACGTCCACGAAGCCGAAGGCGAAGGCAAACTTTCTCCGTTTCGCGAGATGAAGAACGTCATTCTGACTCCGCATATCGGTTCGATGACGGTCGATACGTACAAAGATATGGGGCAGCGCATTTTGGCCATTTTTAATGACTTCAATGAAAGAGTCACATCCCAGCGAAGCGGGGAGATACTTGAAGTGGGCTAAAATGTATTTCCGAAAATAATCGTGTGACGGGTGTGCAAGCCTTCCTGAGCAGTTTTTTGGAAGGTTTTCTTATGCGTGGTTGCACCTTTGTACAGAGTGTGATGCACGCGATACATAAACCAGTTTTCTGGAATTGCCGAGCAACAGGAGCATGAAGGATATCATGGACAAAGCGACAAGAAAATGCAAGGCGGCGGCAGCCTATGGCACAACTGCGCCGGTCAACTATATATTCTTGATCTCATCAAAACAGCCGAGCTAATAAAGTTGGAGGACCAACTGACATAGCATAAGAATCACCAACCATCAAAAAGGGGAAACTTGAGATGGATATGACTAACATTCTGAAGGTAGATCTGACTCCGGCACAGGTGATTTTGAGCTTTTTAATTGCCTTTGCGCTGGGCTTCCTGTGGGCAACGGTGTACCGTAAGACTCACAGTGGCGTAGCTTACACACGTTCGTTTTTTCTGACACTTTTGTTGATACCATCTATCGTGGCGATGGTGATGATGGCGATTGGGAGTAACGTTGCGCTTTCACTCGGTCTTGTCGGATCACTCTCGGTAATTCGCTTCAGGACGGTGATAAAAGATACCAAGGATATGACGTTCTTGTTCTTGGCAATAGGCATCGGTCTCTGCTGTGGCGCCAACGCCTGGATGGTAGCCATCACCGGCACCGTCGTGATATCACTTATCACAGTCATTATGTCGAAAGTTGGCCATGACCGGGCTGGCTCTGCCGACTATATTCTCATCTTCCGATCGAATGAGAAGGAGCCGTGGCAAAAAATAAACCCGGAAGCGCAGGCATTGCTCTCCTGGAAGCAGCTTCGCGGCGCCACAGATATCAATTCCGGTAAAGACTTTGAGTACACCTACAGTGTGCGGCTTGCCAACAAGGCAACCCCGGAAAAAATCGTCGGCGAGCTCAGTAACGGCGTCATTCGCCAGGTGACGCTGATTACGCCGGAGAATCACCTTGAGCTCTAACGGCCACATCAAGACTGTGTCTGCGCCGACAACATCTGGTCGTATGATACTCTTTCGGCGCCGGGAGATAAAGTATCTGATAGACCGCACCACTCGTACGGCGTTAACGCAAGACCTGCATGCTTTCATGCGACCGGACTCACATGCCGGACGCGAGGGCGCCTACCTGGTGCGGAGCCTGTATTTTGATACATCAGACTATCTTGCGTACCACGAGAAGCTGGCCGGGGCCGCTGTACGACACAAGCTGAGAATTCGTGCGTATGGTGAGAATCCACGGGATGCAACGTTTGTCCGACTGGAGGTGAAGTCCCGTCTTTTAAGCTTCATCCACAAGATCACTGTGGACATACCGGTTGAACGATACGATGATCTTGAACCTGCTATTCTTGGCAGAACCCTGCCGCCGGACGACATCATCAGGAACAGCGGCATTTCCAAGGAATTCTTTCGGCTGCAGCGCCAATACAATATGGCGCCCAAGATCATGGTGCAGTACCGCCGGGAAGCATTCGAGCGGATAGAAATCAATCGCGTGCGGGTGAATTTTGACGACCAGCTTGTGGCTTCGCGCCATTTGAACCTGCTGGACCCTATTACGGCAAGCCGGAACTTGCTCAAGTATGGCAAATCTGTTTTCGAAATAAAAGTCGATGGTGAGATGCCATACTGGCTGCATAAGATGATTTCCAAATACGATCTGCAGGATCAGGCTTTTAGTAAATTTACCCACGCGATTCGAAGTGAAGCCAGATTCTCAAGTTTTCACCGCGCAAGTGACATCATCTAAATATCTTTTGAGATATGAAAGAGATGAAAAAAAACAAACAGGTTAAGCGGGTGCTACACCAGGCCCACGCTCCGGTGCGAAGCATCTGGCCCCGAATGGGAGATGCGATACTGGGTATCTTTAGCGTGTTTGTCGTTCTGTTTGCATTGTTGACCTATTCAACGGATGTCGCTGAATATACGAGCAAGTTGGTGACAGGCAACAAGTACCTGGCACTGATAGAAGGCATGCTAAACCCGTTTCGGAATAAGCATCTGTTGCTACAGTCCGATCTTCCCCTATATGATATAAAAATCGACCATCGAGAATACGCCAAGATTGAGCGTACAATCGAGAAAGCGATAAAAAAGGGCTGGATGAGTGACAATCTAAAAGTCTGGGCAAACGCGCAGTTCATCTACCGGGGCGAGGTTTACAATGTCAAGGTGCGCGTACGCGGCGACTTGCCACGACACTGGAATGGCCCGAAGAAATCCTGGCGCGTCAAGTTCGGCAACCGGGCCGTGCCCGGACCGGATGGACAGTTGAGTGAGCAGCGGATTTACTTTGACCGCACCCGGCAGATTAATCTCATCTTGCCAATTGACCGCGAGTTTGTTGTGTCCCAGTTCGTCAATGACCTGATGGCGGATCGAGACTTATTGGTACCCCGTGACAACTTCGCCGTGTTGCGTATCAACGGCGTGATGCAGGGCTTGTATTATCAGGTCGAGCATTTTGATAAGCCCTTGATGGCATTCGATGGCAGACCTGAAACTACAGTTTTCGCCCAAAATGACCGTGCAAAACACTTTGAGCAATACACGAAGTATGGCACGCCGGCTACCTCAGATGCAAACTTTGATATAGGCACACTTCGACGTCTGGTTCAGAGAGACGATGATTTGGGCTTGCAGCTCATGAATGTGCTGTTGACGTTTGTGGACAAACCAACACCTGAGAACTTCAGGAGAGCACGCGCCGTGCTGGATTGGGAGAAGTATCTCACCTTCCGTTCCTTTACAACTTTGATGAATACGAATCATGTACGTTTTGGCTCCGATAACCTGCGTCTGTATTTTGATCCAAGCAGGGGACTGTTAGAGCCGATTCCCTGGGATGTGCATGTGCTGCCTCTGCCCAAGGAACCCGGAACTATTGATTTCTGGAATAAGAATGGCTCGGACCCGCTGCAAATCTGGACATTGCGTGATCCAGAGCTGCGGCTGCAACGAAACAAGATACTCTGGTCGTTTGTGGGTGATGGCGGTGACAGCCTGGTCGCACGGTATAATCGTCTGCATGACAAAATACGTCCCTATGCCTGGGCGGACGTGCTTTCTACGCCGATTCAGGGGCACAAGATGGACCGGCATCAGAAGAATCTTATTCATAATGTGCGTCGCGTTTTCAAGGTGCTGAATAACTCGAATTGCAACTTCACCTATGTGTTGCAAGAAGACAACCGCGCGATGCTGGAAATGGCTGTGCTCAATTTCAGCGGCGTGGAGCTGCAATCCATAAGCTTGCGGGACTCCTTGCTTTTCGATGGCGACTATCAGCTTTTTGAAGACACAAATGGCAACCGGGAGCTGGATGATGAAGACAAACTGGTGGCCACGGCTGTGGCGGACAGCAACTGGAGCCTGCGATTTAAACTCAACCAACGCATTTTTCCGGAGCTGAAGTATGATAACAACTTCATTGACGGTAAGTATTGGGAGTTTTTTGACACAAGGACGAACAGAGAGCGCTATTTTCTGGTTGGAAAATTGGCACGTGAACACCGGCACCCGCTGCTGTGGCAGGCGCCCGAGATTGAGGTGTCTGCGCAAAATCTGGTGACCGGCTATCAAATCCCATCAGCTTTCATCAGCCAGACCGATCCGTTACCCGATAACATGATTGGGATGACGGCTTACGACCGCTCGGACCCCTTCGATCTGGATGCACAGTTCCTGAGCCGGGACGAGTTTCTGGCCCGGCATCCGGAATTCTCCGCTGGTCAGCGAGTCCGTTATTATTCCGCAGGGCGTTCTACTGGTGATTCGTCCGGGAGCTGATATCACTCTGAAACCAGATGTTGACATTCTTTCCTATGGCGGACTTTATTGCGTTGGCACGCCCGACGAGCGCATAAGGATTCATGGCGATATGTCAGGCAGGCCATTCGGTGCGTTTGCCGTGCTGCGGCCACAAAGTAAAGTGATTGTGAAATACACCGATTTTAGTGATGGCGGCCAGGCGCAGATAAATGGAACTTTGTTCACCGGCGGCTTTGCGGTGCACGAGGGAGACCTGGAGCTCGAGCATTGTACATTTGAAAATATGAAAAGCGAAGATGGCCTGAATCTCAAGAACGGCCATATCATCATGCGCAACTGTGTTTTTACAGCAAATGACAGCGATGCTGTCGATCTTGACTTCGTCACCGGCATTGTTGAGAATTGTGAATTCCGGGATATCGGTGGAGACGGCCTCGATATCTCGGGATCGACAATCGAAGCAGCGGATTGTCGTTTTATGAGGGTGGCAGACAAGGGTTTTAGCGTGGGAGAGAAATCCAGCCCTACCATTTACAACAGTTTATTCAGTCAGTGTGACATTGGCATTTCCGCCAAGGATTTGTCCGTGGCCAGGGTTGCACACTGCACTTTTGTCGATAACCGACTGGCTATCGAAGCGAAACGCAAGAAACCCATGTTTGGCGGCGGTTCCGGTGATGTGGTCAATTGTGTGTTTGCCGGAAATCAGGTGCTCATGACGGAGGATTACTTTTCGCAAGGAAAGATGCAGGTCTCTCATTCTTTGACAGATATCGCCGTGGACTGGCCTGCAAGCGCAAAGGCTGAGATCAGATTTGCGGACAAGCAGCGAAATGATTTTGAGCTTGTCACTCCGGTCAATGATATGCAGTTTTCACTGGCAAGTCCGATCTGGTTGAGATTGCCCAATCATGCCTCCGCCAACCGACCCGGCATATACTCTAAAGCTACCATGATAGGTTCGCGATGAAAGGAAGAAGAGTGACACAAAAGACCTGGATTTTGCTAATATCAGCTACTGTCCTGATCGCAGCCATGGGAGTCCTGGCGCTTCTTGGAGATATAATCGAAGAAGAGCCCAGGTACTTCAGCCATGAACCTGTGGTTCATGTTACAGCAGCTATCGAAACAGAGCCTGTTCTTTCCCGAGGCGATGCCGCCGATGATGCAGTTGTCTGGTACAACGCAGAAAAGCCGCAAAATAGTTTGATCATTGGCACAGACAAACAGAGGGGATTGGTGGTTTATAATCTGCAAGGAGAGGTTGTGCAGGTCCTCGATCACGGTAGCATGAACAACGTCGATCTGAGAGACGGGTTTCCGCTTGATAACGAGCGGGTTCCGTTGGTTACAGCCAGTGACCAAACCAGAGGCGCCATCGCAATATATAAAATTGACACTGAAAACCTCCGGTTGGCAAATGTGGAGGCGCATCAACAAGAGACTGTCGCACCCTATGGCTGCTGTATGTATCGCAGCAAGAAGACCGGCAAATTCTATTACTTTGTCAACTCACGCAAGGGCGATATTCAGCAATGGGAGCTGTTCGACAATGGAGAAGGCAAGGTTGATGCCTCTCATGTCAGGTCCATGAGTGTCAGAGCCTGGCCGGAAGGATGTGTGGCCGATGATGACCTGGGTTACTTCTATATTGCCGAGCAGGAGTTCGGAATCTGGAAATTTGGTGCAGAGCCTACTGATAGCATCCACCCAGAGCTTGTCGACCATATTGGCCCCGGCGGCGTGCTCGACCGGCAGATCGAAGGGCTCGATATATACTATAAGAACGACAGAGAGGGATATCTCATCGCTTCAAATCAGGGACGTAATGATTTTGTGGTTTACACCAGGGAAGGCAGAAACACGTATGTAACCACGTTTAAAATTGTCTCTGGCAACGGTATTGATGAAGTCACTCATACAGACGGTATCGCAGTCAGCAGCAAAAACCTGGGACCTGGGTTTCCACAGGGACTGCTTGTAGTGCAGGACCATATCAACAACAACTACAATCAGAACTTTAAGCTCGTACCGTGGCATACTGTGGAGCGAGCTATGCATGAGGGGTTGCCTTTAAGTAACGGCAAAGCCAGCATACGTTGATCGGGCGGAAACACCACTTGTGCCAGTTTAACTCGATTCGTAACGGGATGTTGGCAAGCCGTAAGTTCTAAGAGGAGCAGTCATGATTGATAAACAAAATGGCGGTATAAAACCACCTGCGGTGGTCGTGGGGCTGGATTGTATGACCGGCCTGCAGACCGTTCGCATTCTGGCCGGGCATAGGGTGCCGCTCATTGCCATCGCCAAAAATCCAAAGCACTTTGCCTGCTATACAAAAGTCTGCCAGAAGATTTTGATCGCAGATACCTCGACCGAAGCATTCATAGCGACGCTGGAGCAAATGGCGCCTGAGCTGGATAGCAAGGCTGTACTGTATCCGTGCACGGATATGAGCGTGCTGCAGATTTCCCGCAACCGAAGACGGTTGCAGGAACACTATCACATCGCCTTGCCCGCAGCGGAGGTGGTGGAGATGCTCATGGATAAGATCTCTTTTATCCGGTTCGCCCAGGAGCAAGAGTTGCCCATCCCGACTACCTTTTTCCTGGAAAACCGGGCGGATGTTGAAAAGGCGGCGAACGAGCTGACGTTTCCATGCATTTTGAAACCGCCGATCAAATCGCCCAGGTGGGAAAAGCAGACCAAGCAAAAAGTCTTCAAGGTTGCGTCAAAGGCAGAATTGCTCAGCACCTATGATATGTGCGAAGGCTGGGCTGACATACTCATGGTTCAGGATTGTGTCGTGGGCACGGACAAGAATCTCTATTCCTGTAATTGCTATTTCGACAAAAACACGCAGCCTTTGGTGAGTTTTATTGCACGGAAACTGCGGCAGTGGCCAATCGAAGTCGGGACGAGCTGTCTTGGCGAGGAGGTGCGCAACGACTTTGTACTGGAAGGCAGCCTGGAGCTGTTTCGCAAGGTTGGCTATCATGGCCTGGGCTACGTCGAGATGAAAAAAGATGAACGTAGCGGACAACATTACATCATCGAACCAAACATCGGCAGGCCCACAGGCCGTTCAGCCATTTGCGAGGCCGGCGGCGTTGAGCTGTTATATACCAAGTATTGTGACGTAGTTGGCTTGCCGTTGCCCGAAAATCGGAAACAAAAGTATACAGGCGTCAAATGGATTTACCTCAGGCGTGATTTGCAGTCGGCCTTCGCCTACTGGCGCCGGGGTGAGTTGAGCATCCGTGATTGGCTGCGCTCTTTGCGCGGTCGCAAATGGTACGCTGTCTGGTCTACTTCAGACCCCGTGCCGTTTTATGCTGATTTTTTCAACAAGTTTGCGGATCGCTTTTTCACCAGCAAGACCACGGCCCCGTCCGGCCGCTCCGCCGAGGCGCAGGCCCCGGCGCCAAAAAAAGAAACCGTCACAGACAAACCAACCGCCGCCGTCTGAACAGGAGCAATTTGCATGGCCAGTAGAAATGGTACGGAATCAATTATAGAATACGATATTCACGGCTTAGCCGGCATCCGGCTGGTGAATCCGGGCGCGCAGGATGCGAAGGCAGTAGCTCGCCAGCTTGGACCCCTGCGCGGCAATTTGGTTCACGATCCCGATATTATCATTCGTTTTGTGCCGGAGTTGCAGATTTCTGACTTGCGCTACCTGGGCCTGAACAAAGTCGGTTTTGACAACGATGCTTTCTATGTTCTGCGCAGCAGCAAACAGGAAGCCCGCGTCAGGATCGATTTTTCGCAGATAGGCGGTCCTGTTGAAATCGTTTGTCAGACCGGCGTGAAGTCTGTGCCTCACCTGCTTGCCATTCTAAATCTTACGTTACTCAGGAAGGATGTGGTGGCCCTGCATGCCTCGGCTTTTGAATATGAGGATGCCGGCGTCATTGTGACAGGCTGGGCCAAGGGCGGCAAGACAGAGGCTTTGCTTTCATTCGCCGCGCATGGCGGTGTATACGTCGGAGATGAGTGGATTTATCTGAGCGCCGATGGCAAGAGCATGTACGGCATTCCGGAAAATATCAGGCTCTGGGATTGGCACCTCGCCAATCTGCCACATCTGAACGGTAAAATCGGATTTGAAAAAAAGGCTTTGTTTGCAACCATTCATGCACTGGATCGCTTGCAACAGCTTCTGCCCAAACAAGGAATCGGCAAAACCACGCCAGTGAAATTCTTGCGTGAAGCCATGCCGGCTCTCAAACGCCAGCTCAATGTGCAGTTACCGCCCAATGTTATTTTTAAAAAGTGTTCCGAGAGCTTTTCCGCCAGGCCCGACAAGGTTTTTCTCCTGATGAGTCACGCGGCGCCGGATTACACGGTTGCGCCCATGCCTGCACAGGAAATAGCCAGACAAATGGTGGCTTCCCTGCAGTTTGAGCTCATGCCATTTATGGAAAGCTACTACGCCTTCAAGTTCGCCTTTCCTGACAAAGCGAATGCTTTTATCGAGCAGGCGCAGGAACGGCAGCAGCATATCCTGACCCGCGCACTCCGCAACAAAGACGCCTTCCTCGCCAGACATCCCTACCCGCTGTCTTTTGAAGAGTTATATGCGGCAATGTCTCCGTTCTGCGGCGCCATGGCACAGTCCTCGTCAGAACATACGCAAAATCAAAAGATTGCCGCTAATAGTAATTAACTTTTCTTAAGAAGCCTGCGGCCTCATGAATGACCACGGGCGCCTATTCATTTTAAACCGTAGTTAAGAAACGACTGGTAAGACTGAACGGGTTGTTGTTTTTTGAAAAGACAATCCCACCAGATTGTAAATTCAGACGGCTGGTGGGATTCATTTTTCGAGGATGAAAATTAAACTCAGGAGGTGCGTTGTGCAAGCTTTCGGCGTCGATGGTCCTACGAAGTTAGTCGCAGAATTACAGCAAAGTATCGAGACGAAAAGGCGGGTGATCGAACGTTGCTTGCCGCAGATCGAGCAGATCACGTCCGTTATCAGAGACGCCATGCAAAGCGGTAATAAGCTGCTGCTCTTCGGCAACGGCGGCAGCGCCGCTGATTCACAGCACATCGCCGCCGAGTTTGTAAGCAAGTTCAACATGGATCGCCAGGCGTTGTCTGCTATCGCCCTGACCACCGACACCTCCATTTTGACCTCGATTTCAAACGATTATGATTTCAGTTTCGTGTTTTCTCGGCAGATCGAAGCGCTGGCAAGAGCGGGTGATGTGGCGCTGGGAATAAGCACAAGTGGGAACTCGCCAAATGTGCTCAGGGCTGTTGGAAAAGCCAAAGAGATGGGTCTAACTACGGTCGGATTCACAGGCGAGAATGGCGGTAAGCTGAAACATGTGGTTGACCATTGTTTTCAGGCGCCATCTGACAGCACGCCACGGATTCAGGAGGCGCACATAACTGTGGCGCATGCAATCTGCGGCGCCGTGGAAGCTGAGCTATGCACAGCGGCCGAGGTGATGGCAGAATAATCTGCCAAACGCACAGGTTTTATGCCGGATACACAGATACTCAAAATCCCAATGTTGACGACGCTGGCAATGTGTGTTGTGCTGGCCGGCTCAAAAATAGCTCTGGGACTACCCGCGCAGTTGGTCGTTTTCTTGTTCGTGAGCTTCAGCATTGTGTCATTGTTGTTCTGGGCGGGTAAGTTCAGACAGAATATTCGATTTACCACAGTGTTGCAGCTCATTGCGGTATGGTGCTTGCCCGTTGCTTTGTTGCTGCTGACCGTGAAAAAGATCGACCGGTCGGGCTGGCTGTGGTTCAAACTAACCGGATATGATGCGATCTTTGTTGAAAAGCATGGCGATGCGGTCGACCGCCCGGTGGAGGCGTTTCTCAGGGAGCACGAAGCCTTTGTGCTGCAACGTAACGGTGTTGATGCGATCATATTACCAGGCGGTGAACATGAGATCGAACAATCGGTCATCGTTCCGAAAGGAACGCAGTTGATTATCGAACCGGGCGCCGTGTTGCGCTTTGGCGCAGGCCGTTCGTTGATATCATACAGCCCGATCAGGGCAATCGGAACCTCTGACGCGCCGATCCGGTTTGTGGCGAAAAACAGTCTGTTTAAGTGGGGCGTTGTCGGTCTGGTGCAAACAGACAAATCGCTTTTCAAGCATGTCAGGTTTGAGCACGCGCGCCAGGCAAGAGTCAACGGTATGGATTTTTTAGCCGGGCTCACGGCGCTCGAAACAGATATCGAAATCTCGGATAGTTTTTTTCTGAATATGTTTGGCAAGGACGCTGTCAATGTTCGCCATGCCAATGCCCTGGTATACAACACCAGGTTTGAAAACGCTTTCAAAGACGGCCTTGATATGGATGGCGGCAGCGGTGAAATAAGGAAGAATACATTCATCGATTGTGGCGACGAGGGCATTGACCTTAGCGACAATTTCGCCGTTCGGGTTTATGGCAACACGATTCGGGACCCGCGCGGTGGCAAGATAGAAGCGGATAACAATCTACCGGAGATCAGAGCGGCAAATTCCTTCGGTTATTCTGTTCACTGAGCGGCGCCGCAGTATTTTACTAAGGAGAAGAGTAACAGCCTATGCGAATTCTTTACGTCATTGCAGCACTACAACACCCCAGGATACGGGGGGCGACCCGCCATTACTTCTTTCCGCGCGAGCTTGCAAAGCGACACGAGATCACATTGCTATCGCTTGTGCGCTCAAACGTGGAGCCCACCGCACTGGACGATATTCGGTCCTTTACCAGGGATCTGCATGTTTTCAATATCAATGGAGAGTGTAACTCGAGACTCGCCGGGGCCGCTGCCAAAATGCCCTTTTGCGGAAACTATTTCGAAAAGAATATCAAACTCGCCCACGGTGTTCAGCGGATGAAAGACACCTTTCGCGATCTTGTCAGCCATCAGCAGTTTGATCTTGTGTTATTTCATGGCAAGTCCATTTTTCCGGTTATCGAAGACTGGCAGGGGCTACCAATCGTGACTGATTTCTGCGACGCCACCTCATTGCGCATTCGCACAAGCATGCGTTACAACGGTATTGCAAAAGTACCCTACTATTTCTGTAAATGGCTTTCGACGCGAAAAATCGAAAGAAAAATGGTGCACAAAACTCCGCACGTAGCCTTTATTTCAAGTCGGGACCGTGCCGCTGTGATGGGCGCCAAAGACCGTTCGGCAATTGTACCACTGGGCGTAGACCATGAATTCTGGCGTCGAAGAACGAGCGAGCATGACCCCACCTGCCTGGTATTTACCGGCGTGATGGATTATTCCCCAAACCATGACGCGGCCATTTATCTGATAGACAAAATCCTGCCGGCATTGCGGCAGCGCATGCCCGATCTAAAACTTCTCATTGTTGGCAGAAATCCCAAGCCTGAGCTGAAACAAAAGGCAAAGGCCCACCCGGAGGTGACAGTCACGGGTTTCGTCGACGATGTGCGGCCTTATTTGGAGCGGGCCACGGTTTTTGTCGCGCCCATACGCTACGCTTCCGGTTCTCAGAATAAAGTGCTTGAAGCTATGTCTATGAAAGTACCTGTGGTGGCCACACCTGTAGTGTCTGATGGATTGATGATTGACGAGTATGGTGAGCCGCCCTTGCTAAGCGCTGGTGATGAGCAACAGTTCATAGAGTCTGTAATCAGGATGTTGGAAAACGGGCAGGAGCGGGACAGGCTTGCGGAAGAAGGCCGGCAATTTGTTGAAAAGTATTTCGATTGGACCAGTAGCGCCAGAAAGCTCGAGCAGATATGCCAGGAAGCCGTGGGCCACTCATAACTCGGTTTGGCTGATATGTGCTGAAATTCTATACCGTTCGATGCTTGGGGGAGCCGCGACGTCACTTTGCTTGCACGCAATTCCTTTCACATTCGAACAAGAGGCATGACTATGAAAGAAACAACAGCCCTGAGCGCGAATTTAAGCAGGGATGACAGGAATTCCTGGATGAGCTTCATAAAGCGTTTCATCTCCAATGGAGCAAAAGACTGGCAAATCTCAGAAGCAAAGCTAAAGCTGATGCTATCGGTGCCGTTTCTTGTCATGTTCAGCGGCGTGGTTGCAGCCCTGATGGGGAAACCGGCCTACAAGGATTTCACCGGAGAAGATGGTATAGCTGAGAATCTTCAGGTGATGTGTTACGCAATTTCGCTTATATTTACTGTCGGAATTGTAAGGTACAGCAAGCTGCATCGCAACAAATTTGTTTCGACATGCTATATGTTGCTTGCAATTGGTCTCATCTTCATGATTGGAGAAGAGCTGAGCTGGGGACAACGCTGGTTCGGCTGGGGAACACCTGAAGAATGGGCTGAAATCAACAAGCAAAAAGAAACGAATCTGCATAATATCTATGGCGTCGGGGACACGTTCAAATGGCTACATCTATTGGGGGCCGCCTATGGCGCTTTCATGCCAATCTTGTTGATGCGCTGGCACAGACTGGCGCCGTACCGCGAGAAGCTGGTTATGATCGTGCCACACTTCACTTTGACCATTTTCTTTCTGCCGCCGTTTTTCTGGAGAGTCTATCGCAATTTCTTCGAAGAACCGGCTGCTATCTCCTTCGCAGTGACTGAATATTCCGAAGTCATGGAATTGGTTCTAACGAGCGGACTAGTCTTCTTCTTGCTGTATCAAAAACGACGGCTGCAGAGTATGAACCTGAAGGCCAGATTAGCATCGGGTTGAGTTCGCAGCGAACAGGACGAAATGATAGTAAGGATGACAGAGCAACTACTAACTGAAGCAGAAGTAAGAACTCAGGATCGTGACGAAGCGATGCCCTTCGCATTTGTGTTTGATATTTTGCACCAGGCGGAGATTCGTTATGCGCTGTTGCGTGGCTATGATGAGCTGTCTCAACCGCACGGTGATATTGAAATCGACCTGTTGGTTCACCCGGAGCAGATGGACGAGTTTAGAAAGGCGGTGTTTCGGCACGGATTCGTCGAGATACCGTCCTGGGGACATGCACCGCACAAATTCTTCGTCGCGTTTTGCCGCGAGCCCGGGATCTGGATAAAGCTCGATGTCGTAACCGATCTTTGCTTTGGCCAGCCTTACCGGCATATCCGGCTCGATTTAGTAGAATTGTGCCTGGAACACCGGCGAGAGGGTGAAGTATGCCTGCTTTCGCAGGAGCACGAGTTTCTGATAACCCTTTTGCATTGCCTGCTTGACAAGCGCCGTTTCGATCCCAAGCACTGCAGTCGACTGCAGGAATTGATGGCCTCGTTGAACGAAAACTTACACCTGCTCGCCCGCCTGGAACGTCACGTCAGCCACTATCTCAGCCCCACTATTGTGTGGCAACAAGTTGTACAGGCGGTTGATTTGGGGGACTGGAACGATTTGCTAAAACGGCGCCACAAGCTTGAAAGACAGTTGACTGAACGTGCTCGTTTGATGTGCGCACTCAACAAAATGATAACGGCTGCGGGCCGAAAGTTGCGACCTTTGTGGTTCATACTGCGGCGTCATGGTGTATCGCTGGTGCTGCTGGCGCCGGACGGTGCTGGTAAATCCACGTTGTCGGCCAGACTTGCGCAAGACTGGCAGTTGCATGCCCGCCTGATCTATATGGGCACGAATTTGGATTCCATGACCGTTGCACTGCCGACCACGCCCCGGCTCTACGACCGGCTGCGAGCGGTGCGCAGGGAAAACAAGCGCAAGACCGTGTACGGCGTTGTAATCAGAGCGTTGAGCTTCGCCAACACGCTGGTGGAGCATTGGTATCGCTGTCTCTATGCCCGCTACCAGCTTGCTCGCGGGCGGTTTGTGGTGTTTGATCGTTTTGTTTACGATGCCTGGATTCAACCACAAAAGAAATCATTGTGGAAACGATTGCGTCGCTTCCTGATCGATGCACCCTGTCCCACACCGGATCTTGTGGTTCTCCTGGATGCACCGGGTGAAGTACTCTATGCTCGCAAACAGGAGCATTCGCCGGAATGGATCGATAAGCAGCGCGCGGGCTATCACAAATTGCGGGCCAGGCTGCCGCAGATGGTAACAGTCGATGCTGCACAGAGTGCAGAGCAGGTAGGGTGTGAAGTGACAGAGCTTGTTTGGAAAGCGTATCGTGCTAAATATATGAAGGGCTGAATGGAAGAAGTTGCGGAAAGGGCTGCACCGACAAATGAGGTGCAGCCGGAGAAAAAAAACGACGCCACACGCAAACAAATCCGTGGCTCAAGCTTGCTGCTCGCCGGCCGGTTGATTTCAACCGGCCTTAATTTTGTTTCACAGGTTCTGATCGTCCGGCAATTAACCCAGACGGATTATGGCGCCTGGACTTATGCGCTCTCAGTCGTCGCATTTTTCCATGGCCTGTCGACGCTGGGGCTGCGGCGCGGTATCACCCGTTTCGTTCCCATCTACCACGAGAGAGAGGAGTACGATAAGCTATTCGGCACCATATTGATGGTGCTCATCACGATCTTTGTGACCGGCATTCTCATCGTTGGTAGCTTCCAGTTATTCCCCGAAATGGTGACCCATCTGGTCAATGATAAAGACGCGCCGATCTTCGTTGTTCTCATTCTGATTTTCATGGTGCCGGTAGAAGCGATGGATGGTTTGCTCATCGCTTTGTTCGCCAGCTTTGCCAGCCCCAAAGCTATCTTTTTCCGAAACCATATCCTGGCGCCTATTCTGAAAGTTTCAGTGGTGGTCGCCCTGGTGCTTTTCAATAGCACTGTTCTGTTTTTGGCCTACGGCTGGCTTGCCGCCAATGTCTTTGGCGTGTGCATCTACATCGGGATGCTGCTGAAGATGCTGCACAAGCGCGGCTTCTACAAGCATTTCAGTTTTAGCAAGATGACCATGCCGGCCAAAGAGGTGTTCGCCTTCACCATTCCGCTGATGACCTCCGACCTGGTCAATATCGTCATGCACTCGGCTGATACGTTGATCCTGGGTTACTATTGCGATGCAACGGAAGTGGCGCGCTACCGCGTTATTTTGCCGGCCGCCCACTTCAACAAAATCGTCATGACCAGCTTTGCGCTGCTCTACACGCCGCTCGCTGCCCGTTTGTTTGCCAAAGATGACTATCATGGCATCAATGATCTATACTGGCGCACGGCCATCTGGATGGCGATTTTGTCGTTTCCGGTATTTGCCTTGACATTTTCGCTGGCAAAGCCGTTGACGGTAATGCTCTATGAGGTCCGGTATGAGTCATCATGGCTGTTCCTGAGCATGATTTCGTTTGCCTATTACTTCAACGTGGTGTTGGGTTTCAATGGCTTGACCTTGAAGGTGCTTGGCAAGATCCGCTACGTGGTACTGATAAATGTGGCTGCGGCGGTGCTGAATACCGTGCTGGGTTTTCTGCTGATTCCGCGTTTCGGCGCGCTTGGGGCGGCTATCGGCACCACTATCTCGATGGTCGTACATAATATCCTGAAGCAAGCGGGCCTGAAGAAGGCCTCCGGAATGAAGCTGTTCGAGTGGCAATATTTGTCTTTTTACCTGATTATCGCGGCCGGCGGCGTGGGCTTATTTGTCGTGCAATATGTCCTGGATACAAGCCTGTATATATCCATCGCGGCTGCGGCGTTGGTCTCCATTGCAATATTGCTGATCACCCGCCAGAAGCTGAATGTGCATGACACATTTCCGGAGCTGCTGAAATTCCCGCTCATGAAGCGTTTGTTCGGCGATGGAAATTCACAAAGCAGAAGCAAATAACCTGAACGTGAGCATGAATTCACCACAAAACAAAATGATAGAAACCACATTATCCACCGAATTCTCCGTCGGCACAAATCTGCAGGGAGACATGGTTTCCGCTGACTGGCGGTTCCTGCTGCCCAGACTTCGCATGCGCCAGATTCTGTGTTTGGGCGTGCCTGCCAGCTCGAACATCATGGTGCTGTCGACCATCGGTGACAAGGTCGTTATTGCGTCTGACGAGACTGCCAGTCTGGACAGTTTGAAACAGAACACAATCGAACTTGGCGTAAGTAACCTGGCGTTGCAGCACCTTCAGGAATACAATAATCTGCCTTTCGAGGCCGGTGAGTTTTCTCTGATTTATCTCGCGACACCAGAGGTCACCCGGCAGTTTCTCAGTGATACCGGCTTGCAACAGAATTTGGCTTGCTTGTTGGATAGCGCTGGCATCTTGCATTATGAGGTGCACGGCTATCGGGAACGAAGGCAGCATCGGGCAGCCGCTGGCAATCTGCAAAAGCATGGTCTTGCCGAGACGGGCTTGTATTGGCTCACGCCGTTCAAAGGCGAAATGCGCACCGCGCTGCCGGCTGATGATGGTGTGATATCCGATTTCTTCTTCCAGAATGTCATGTTTGGCCAGTCGTTCAGGAAGCGCATGTTGAGTTTGATTGGCCGGCGGTTAAGTCAGTCCGGCGCCATTGGCAAAGTTATGCCCCGGCGCGCTGTTTTTCTGCAAAAAAGTGAAGAACAGCAGGGTCTCACGAGGCTCCCGAAGTTTCTGCTGGAGCTCGCACAAAAGGAAAACCACGATTTTAACCATCTGCATTTTGGTCTGTCCACCCGCGGCAAATACAATGCGAACAAAGTTATTTATTATTTGTTCGAAGACAACGCCAGGCTGCCGACTGCCATCGTAAAAATGACACGGTCGGCTGATTTCAACTATCGATTGCAGAACGAGTATCGCTCGCTTAAGAAGCTCGTTGCCGGAAATTTTGTGCGCCGCGGTACCTATCCGGAGCCATTGTTTTTTGGCGCCCATAATGGTTTGGCTGTGCTGGCGCAGAAGGCCGTGCATGGCGCGCCGTTCCGCACACAAACCACGGCTGAAGCCGATTGTCCGCTTGCAAAAGATGCTGTCGAATGGTTGATGCAGCTCGGGCGCGCTTCTGCAAACAGCGAGCTTGTTTCCGCATCTGAGGCAGCCGCCGCTATCGGCGTGTTATATGAACGCTTCCGGCAAATCTACCACCTCAATGCTGATGAAGCTCTGTTCATGAATGCCCAGATCGATATGCTCAAGCAACATGGCGGGCCGTTTCCGCTGGTCTTTCAACATGGCGACCCGGGCACATGGAACATACTGGTTGGCGAAGACCGCCGGGTCATTTTTATCGATTGGGAGGCGGGCGAGCCGCACGGTATTCCGTTATGGGATATCTTCTACTTCATGCGCACGTTTGCCTCGTGGGTTGCACGCCAGCAAGGCAGCGCTGATGCGCTCAAGAACTTCCGCAGTAGTTTTTTGACCGATTCGCCTTTCACGAAGATGCTGCAGGGCATCGTCAGGCGCTATTGTGATGATATCGGATTGCCGGAGGAATTGGTGCAGCCATTGTTTTACACATGCTGGATGCACAGGTCGCTGAAAGAAGCAGCACGCCTGACGCCAACAACGCTCCGGCAAGGCCACTACTTCAATTTGTTGAAACTCTGTATCAACGAGCGTGGGGCCATTCCGCTGCAAGGGTTGTGGGCGCCTGGCAAAACATCAAGCGCAAATGTGCAAATTTGTTAGTATTGATTGTAAGCGCTGAGCGACTGAGAGTAACATGACTATGCACGATTCGAATTCGTATTTCAATCACCGCCGCAAAAACTGGCTAACCATTATGGACCGCCTCGGCCCGCTTATCGGTCTGGCTTGTGCTTTCATGTTCGCTGTGCTGGCGTTGACCGTGCTGGTTACCAAAGTGCATGTGACGGTTGTGATGGTGCTCATTCTCACCGTGTTTTTGGTGGTTGCGCTTTTTTATTGGCCGGAACCGGGCACAATTCTCGTCCTGTTTGCCATTTATTCGAATCTGGCGGTCGTCGCCTACAAATTCCACGGCCTGCCACAGATTCTTGCCGCTTCCATCTCGCTGCTGTTGTGCGTGCCGCTGGCCGTCTATTGGTTCGTCCGCCGGGAGAAATTCGTCATCGATTATCCATGGCTATTGATGTTGGCCTTTCTGGCCTCTCTTTTTGCCTCGTTGATGGTTGCTGTTGATATAGATCGGGGCATGGAGTGGATTTATACATTCTTGCTGGAAGGATTGGCGCTCTATCTTATCGTGATCAATGTGGTGCGCCGGCTTTCAACCCTGCGCTCGGTCATCTGGGCCCTGCTGGTTTGTGGCGCATTCCTTGGTGGCCTGACGCTGCTGCAGGCGATGACGCAGGACTATGCCAATAATTATGGCGGACTGGCGCAAAGGAACATCGAGCACTGGGACGGCGGCGACTCTTTTGATGAAATGGACAAAGTCAGGCTTGCTGACCGTTCCAGCGGCCCAATCGGCGATCCGAATCGCTATGCCCAGATCATGCTGGTGTTGTTGCCGCTCGGTTTCTTTCGCATTTTTGACGAAGAACGTAAGCGGCACAAGTTGTTTGCCCTGGTGTGTACGGTGCTGACTCTCTGTGGCATGTTGCTTACCTATTCGCGCGGCGCTTTTATTAGCTTAACCGTGCTCGTGGTTGTCATGACGGCTCTGCGCTACATTCGGTTTTCCCGGATTGCTCTGGCCGCCGCCGGCATCCTCGTGATAATCGCAGTAGCATCTCCGGGCTACTTCATACGCATGAGCTCCATCGCTAACGTGCAAGCATTATTCACAAAAGATGCTTCCATAAAAGCAGACGGCGCCACGCGCGGCCGGATAACAGAGATGCTTGCGGCCTTTAACTGCTATCTTGACCATCCGGTGGTTGGCGTGGGCCCGGGGCAGTATTCCCATTTCTATTCAGTTGACTACATGACAGATCCGGCAATTGCATTTCGCACGATTCTGTCAACGCGGCGGGCGCATACACTTTATTTCGAAATGATGGCAGAGCTCGGCACGCTCGGGTTTGCTGCATTTATGGCCATAGTCTTATTGATCATGACGCGACTTTGGCGTCTTCGCAAGCATTTTACCAGGCGCTCCAGAAAGGACCTGGCGAATATCGCGAGTGGATTCTGGTTAGCGATTTTTGCGTATATGTTCTCGTCGATATTTCTGCATTTCGCCTATCAACGATACTATTGGATTCTGCTCGCCATCGCCGGCGCAGCAGTGCATATTCTGCAAGGTTTGGCCGCAGAAGAAGACGCCACAGAGCAAACAGAACCGGCGGTGCTGGCAGCGCCAGAATTAGAGAAGGTTGTTTCGTAAGCATGCAAGAACCAGCAGTACCTATTCACAGAGAGCCACCTGAGGTAATGGAGTTACCGTCCGGCGGCACGGACAGCCACGAAAACACGCTCGAACAAATTCGGCGTCTTGACTGGCGTTTTCTGTTGCCCGACCCAAATCTGCGTCGCGTGGCCTATATCGGCGCCGTTGGTACACCATTGTACGATGCCCTGAAGCGATTCAGCACGCACCTCGTGCGCTTAGACAGCGAAGGGCAGGCTGAGTCTGATTTTGACTTGCTGGTCGTCGACGGACGCGCGACAGCGGATTGGTCTCAGGCCGTCAGATGTCTCAGGCCCGGCGGCTTTCTGTTTGTAGAATGGCGGCGATCCCGGCTTTTACAATCACCCGGGAAGCTTGTGGCGCTTTTGACCGCCTACGGTTGTCAAAACCTGACGTTGCACTGGCACCGACCGGCATTCGCTTCTTCTCTGGATATCGTGCCGCTGCAGCAGCCTGACGCTTTGCGCTACATCTTCTCCCGAAACAGCAGTAGTTTCAAAGCAGTGGCGCAAAAGCTGGTCGGTTTGCTGTTATTGCGCAGCGCTTTTCTTGACAGGATTTTGCCCTGCATCAGCATCGTGGCGCAGAAGCCGCGCGTCGGAACAGCATCCAAAACCGCACCCGAAAAGCAGGAATCTGCAGTCGCTTCCAAACAGGGCGGCAGCAGGCTTCACCTGCCGCAAAAAGTTGCCCCCAACATTGTTTTACGGTTCTTGCTGGAGCATGAACACAATCTGGAGCTGGCTCGCTTCGGCGATCCGCGCTACTTCAGTACCGCAATTTTGACGCCGCGTTTCAAGGCTTCAGCACATCTGGTATTTTTTGTGCTGTCGAAAGAACGGCAACAGCCGGTGCTGATAGCAAAGCTGCCACGTCTCTCGGGCGACAATAAGCGGCTGGACCGGGAGGCGAAAAACCTGCAGAGAGTTCAAACGCTGCGCAAAGGTGGATTCGATTCTGTGCCGCGGCTGATAGCCTACGAGGACTTCTGCGGCTATCGCTTGCTGCTGGAGACTGCTGTGAGCGGACAAACCATGCGACCATCTTACGTGCGCAGACAGCCGGAGCTATGCCTGCAGAAGGGTTTATCCTGGCTGCTGGAGCTGCAACAAGCTTCGCGCGCCCGCTCCCGGCAAAAAATGTTGCCGGTGGATAAAACCCTCGAGGACTTAATGCACGAGCTGTCCGTGTTGCAGGCGGCTTGTGATGACGATGGCGCGCTGCTGGCCCGCACCCTCAAACTGGCGCGCAAGCTGGAATCCTATCCCGTACCTCCCGTACTGGAGCACGGCGATTTCAGCTCGCCAAACATTCTCATCTCAGAACAGCAGGAGATTGGCGTTGTGGATTGGGAGCTGGCCGAACGCAATGGCCTGCCCGCTGTCGACCTTTACTTCTTCCTGAGCTACATTGCATTTTCACTGAGAAAGGCACACAACTCACAACAACAATTGCATGCTTTCAAGGAAGCGTTTTTTGGCCCCAGGGCATGGGCAAAGCAGTATGTCGATAAATACTTCGAGGCATTGGCGTTACCGCGGGCTGCGGCCGCTCCGCTGTTTGTGATAGGGTGGAGTCGTTACGTTGCCAGTCTGCTCACTCGATTGCACCCCGCTGAGCAAACCGCTGCGACAGGAGCGCCAGGTGCGACTGTTCGAATCAGCTCCTCAGCTTTAGATTGGTTGCACGACAACCGCTATTATCAGATGTGGCGCTATGCTATCGAACATTACCATGAACTCAACTTAGTCGATGAAAGGCCGTAATGTATTCCATCGCATTGATTGGCGCTGACGGCGCTGGCAAATCCACCATCGCAAACCGGTTGCGGTCCTCTTTCCCGCGACCGATGAAATACATTTACATGGGCATCAACATCGAGTCCAGCAACGTTGCGCTGCCGACTTCACGCTTGATCGAATGGGCCAAGAGCTCGAAACGTCATAAGAATGGCAACGGCAAGCCGCAGTCGACGTCACTGCACAATCGATCTGCGAGTCCGCGGAAAAAGGGGTTGCTCAAAAGCATCTGGCTTTTCGTGCGTCTGGGCAACCGGCTGGCGGAGGAGTGGTACCGGCAATTGCTATCGTGGATTTATCGCAAACGCGGTTATCTCGTGCTCTACGACCGCCATTTTCTGTTCGACTTTGAAGAGAACGGCATTACCGGCCAGAAGCTGGATCTGCCGCTGGCGGAACGGTTACACCGCTGGTGCCTGCACAAATTCTATCCCGAGCCGGACCTGACATTGTTTCTCGATGCGCCGGCGGAGGTATTGTTTGCGCGCAAGGGTGAGGCCACGTTGGAATTCCTGCGCGCCCGTCGCCAGGCATATTTGGCCCAGGGCAAACAGACGCGCAATTTCCGCCGCATCGATGCGACGCAGCCCGTGGACGCTGTCTATGCAGAAGCTGTGCAACAGATTGAGAAGCTTGTTGGCATGAGTACGAGTCAGAAAACGCTGGATCAGCCGGTTCGCTAACAAATTGGCTCAAACCATAGTCCTTCAACTTTCAGCCGTGGATGCACACGGCTCGGTCCAGGCTACAACCAAATTAAGCAGCAAGAAATCCGAAATCCTAAACAGGAAATTCGAAACAAATTCAAAAAACAAAACAAGATTCACCACCAAAGTCACAAAGATGCACAAAGATGCACAAAGAAACACTAGGACAAGATTAAACCACGATGTCACTGCGTTAAAGCTGGAACCACGAAGAGCATGAATGAACGACGGATGAACGGTAGTATGTTGGTGGGTAGAGTTTCTTTGTGGTCTTTGTGTTCCTTTGTGTCTTTGTGGTAAAGAAGAAATCCGTGTTTCAACTGTGTTAATCCGTGGCTAAAAGATTTTGCAAAGAGTATAGGAACCGTCTGAATGCCAGAAAAAAGTATCAAAGTTGCCTACATGATGTCCCGTTTTCCCAAGCTCACCGAGACCTTCGTGCTCTACGAGATTCTCGCCATGCGCAAGTTAGGTGCGGAGGTCGAAATCTATCCGTTGTTGCGGGAACGGCAGCCGTGGGCCCACGAGGAGGCCATTCGGCTGACGCAAGAAGCGCACTTCGAGCCTTTTTTCTCCTGGCAGATATTTAAAGCGCAGTGGCGATTTATTCGCTGCTGTCCGCGAACTTACTTTAGCCTGGTAAAGGAAGTCTTTGGTGGTACGCTCCGCAGCCTCAATTTCTTCTTTGGCGCGCTCGGCATTTTTGCCAAGAGCGTCAAATTTGCGCAGGACATGGCGAAGGCGGGCGTCGAGCATGTGCATGCACATTTCGCCACACATCCGGCGCTGGCAGCGCTCATCATCCACCGGCTGACCGGTATTCCGTTCAGTTTCACAGCGCACGGCTCCGACCTGCATGTCGACAGAACCATGCTGGACCGCAAGGTGCAGGCCTCAAGATTCGCCGTCGCCATTTCACAATACAACAATGAGATGATGGTGAAGGAAGCCGGCGAAGCGTGTCGGGATAAAATCCATGTCGTCCATTGCGGCGTGGAGCCGGAAGTGTTTGCGTTCACGCCGGAAAAGGACAATGATGTTTTCCAGATTTTGTGTGTGGCTTCCTTTGAAACCGTGAAAGGCCACCGCTATTTGATCAAAGCCTGCCAGTTGCTGGCGCAACGCGGCCATGCGTTTGCGTGCCACCTTATCGGCGCCGGGCCGGTACAGTCGCAGGTTGAGCAGCAAATTCACGATTCCGGCATCGCCGAGCGCTTCCATGTGCACGGCGGCAAGACCCGGCCGGAAGTGCTG
>CAZVSL010000010.1:0-13087 GCA_964629935.1 uncultured Calditrichaceae bacterium
TGGCCCACAGCAGTCGCTGGCTGCGGGCGCCGGCGTCTGCCAGCTTTTGCCAGCGGGCGCCGCTGAAGATGCCTCGTGAGAGGTCATAGGCGACTTTCGAATTGGCGATGGCGATCTTGCCTTGCAGCGCTTCGTTGCCCTGCTCCTCCAGCGCTTCGTCCACAGCCGTGTCGACGCGACTGATAAAAAAGGATGCCACCGAAGCGATTCGGGAGATGTCCTCGCCTTGCTGCGACCGTTTTTCCAGCCCGGCGATATATGCCCCGGCGACTTTCTTGTAATTATCGAGACTGAAAATCAAAGTCACGTTGATATTCAAGCCGGCCGCAATCAGCTCGGTTATGGCCGGAAGGCCGGCCTCGGTGGCCGGAACTTTGATCATGATGTTGGGGCGATTCAAAGTTGAGAACAGCCGTTTTCCCTCCTCAATGGTGCCCTCCGTGTCGTTAGCAAGCGTCGGATCCACCTCCAGGCTGACAAAGCCATCCTGGCCGTCTGTCTCATCGTAGACCTTTCGCAAAAGGTCTGCGGCGCGTGAGATGTCATCTATAGCCAGCGCTTCATATATCTCGTCCACGGATTTGTCTTTATCGACAAGCTCCTGCAGGTCGCTATCATAATCCGCACTGCCGGCGATGGCTTTCTCGAAAATAGAAGGATTCGAGGTAATGCCGCGCAAGCCTTCATCGATTAAGGATTTTAAATCGCCGGAGGTGATAAATGAACGGCGAATGTAGTCAAGCCAGACCGACTGGCCAATTTTGTTCAGCTCGTTTAATTTTGACATCTTTCCTCCTTGGTTTTTCTTTTCCTTGATAGTTCATGAATTCATGATAATTACATCACTTTGCAATAGCTACTTCATAGTCGTGACCTTCCCAGCGTTCGTCAGCGTTCCAGTAAAAAGTAAACCGAATCGGCGCCCTTTGCTGGTTATCAATGGCGATGTCGACGTACTCGATGCCAAGCACAGTTGGCGTGGAATTTGTGTCCAGGGGCGCCTGCCAGTTGTCTCGTGACCAACGCAACCGGAATGCAGCCGGCGCCTGAATTCGCAGCGTATGATCGGTTTGGACGGTGCGGGTTTGCCGGTTTGGCTTCCATATCTCCATTTTCGGGCAATCGACGCTGGTTGAAAGATAGCGTTCCGCAACTGCCGGAATTGTGCCAAATACCCGGCCATCAACAGCAGAGCGCAGCAACTGAATATACTCCGAGTGCGCCCACATCAATGGCATGGCCGCACCGGTCGGTTTTCCGAGAAACAGATGCAATTCCGGTCGGTCATCCTCATCCCACACTTGCTCCGGCAACATTCCGGCCGGGGAGGCAAAGCCTTCAAGCGCACGAATGTAATCTTTGACCTCGCGGCCTGCTGCCAGCTCATAATGCCCCCGCTCGCCGGTCAGCAAGGGCCAGAGCCGGCCTTTGCCCCAGGTGATATATGGCCCACCGTCCTGCCGTTGACCATAGCCATCATGATTATAGCGATGCCAGCATGGCCCCACCGGCGTATCCACTTTCAGCACCGCATCGACGACCTTGAGCGAATTCACGATCAACGGATCATCCGGGCGACGAATGCCATAGCGTACAAGCTCCAAAAAACCCGCATCGACGATTTCTTTTGCCGGAAAATCGTAGCGCGAACCCGGCGGACGATTGGCAAGCGTGAGCACGCCGCGGTTCGGATTTTCATCCGGTGTGGCATCATCAACGGCTACCGGAAGAATGCGAATGTAGTGCTCAGCAATGCCGGGCACAAGATTCCCTTCTGTGGTCACGGTCCACTTTTCTATATGACATTCCAAAAAGTCGGCGTATTGTTCAAGATAGGTTGCTGTTGCGTCATCGCCGCGTTCGCGGGCAAAGCCGGCGGCGCAGACAAGGGCAGCGATGTTCGAGGCCAGCGTTGAGGGCGAATAGCCGCCGGCTTCTTCCCAACGTTCCTGTTGGGTCGCCGGGCCCTTGCGAATCAGATAGCCGGCAGCGCGTATGACCATGGGATAGGGATCGAATTCCTTTAACGCCACCAGTCTGTGAAGATGCCAGGCGAGCAAAACCGGGAAGGCCACTTCATCGAGTTGTATGCCCGTCCAGTAGGGCTCACCGTTGAGCCAGAAGTTCTGCGGAAAGCCGCCATCTTCTTCCTGACTTGCAGCCAGGTAGATCAACGCGCGCAAAGGTGTATGGGTGTCGCCGGCGGCCAGCAATCCCATACATGTGTTGACCATATCGCGAGTCCAGACCAGGTGATAACCGCCCATCTCCTCATCGCTTTTGGCCTCTCCCCAAGGTATGGACAAAGAGGCGATGAATGCGCCGGCAAAGGTTTTGTCTTCGTGCGACAGCAGCAGGCTGTAGCTGCCATGGTAGAGATTGCCTTTGTCGCCGGAGGCCTTCTCCAGAGGCAGAATATCCCGGCAAGGTCGTTGCCATTGCTCGGTGTAGCGGCTGCGGTGCTCGCGGAACGAAATGCCGAGTGCCTGCAACAGTGCTGTTATCGCGTCATGCAGACCATCCCCAAACGTCAAAGCCAAGGTGAACTCCTGCCGACCCTCCAGGGCCAGCTCACCGGTCAATGCGACATTGCCATCCGCAGCATGATCAAACTGCCATTCCATACGCAGATTGCGGGCTATATCTGTCCAGCCATCGCTGGCGCCGACATAACCGCAAGAGACCTGCGTAAAGGGCACATCGGCTGCCAGCGCCAGCCAGGTGCTGCCTTTCCTGGCGGTCAGAATCTGGCGCTCATTGACCTCTACGATATGGGCGTTGTTGCCCCAGCCGCCGACTTGCAGGTGCGGGGCGCATAGCGCAAACACCTTGAGTTTGGAAAGCCATTGCTGTTCCGCCTGCAAGCGACAGTGTTGCAGAACACAGGGCATGTGAGGCGCGACGATAACTTCCTTGACAATGCGATAGCGGCCCTCCGGGTCGCTGTTTTTTACTTCGTAGCCGAGTGCGTGCTTCGACAATCGTTTCGTCACGGTTTTGAGATGGCGTTTCTCTTCGTGAAAAAAGCTATCGCCGTCCGTCACCAGAAGCTGCAGGTCGCGAATTTGTGGCCGGTCGATTGTCGGATAGTATACTTCGGTGACCGCTCCGTTCCACAAAGTAAACCAGACACGTGAGTCAGCAGAATACGCCGTCCCGACGCCGTCTTTGTCGCCGCGGGTCCAGCGTGGCTCGATCCCCGGGCCTCCGAAAGCCTGATGTTCATGCAACACTCTAGCCATAAAGTCCTTTCCATCGCTTTCAGTTTGTTTGTACGCGTTGACGCGTGCTATCCGGGACGACATCGCTTTTGTTGGCCAACACGGAAACACAATGCTCGCGCGGCAACCATAGATACAGCCCGCCCATCACACCCAGTTTGTTGGAGACGATGGCCACATCTTCATCCAGGCTGAAGTCTATTTTTTTGGCATTGCCGCCGCTGAGGTAGAGTTTATCGAAATTAACGAGCGTGCGCAGGTTCTTTATGGCCTTCTTCAGGCGCTTGTTCCATTTCTTCTTCCCCGCTTTCTTGAGCGCTTTCTTGCCAAGCGCTTCATCGTAGGTCTTTTTCTTCTTGCCGAAAGGATGCTGCGCGATCTCAAGATGTGGCGCCAACCGGCCATCTTCAAAGAGCGCGGCGCCAAAGCCTGTACCGAGTGTAATCACCATTTCGACTCCCTTGCCTTCAATCGCCACCAGACCTTGCATCTCAGCATCATTGATGACGCGCACCGGCCGACCGAGTGCACTCTCGAGCTCGGAGGCGAGATCGAAGCCCTTCAGACGGTCGGTGCCAAGATTGGGGGCCGTGATGATCTTGCCGTTCCGCACAACACCCGGAAAGCCGACTGCAACGCAATCGTACTCAGGCAGCGGCGCCACCAACTCCTGCAAGCTCTGCAGCAGTACCTGAGGCGGCGTCGGATGGGGCGTTTCCACCCGCACCCGGTCGGTCACCATTTCGCCGTCCCGGCTCATGATAGCAGCTTTCAGGCCGCTGCCGCCAATATCGATATTCAAAATGTGTGTTGGCTCAAACTTCTGTTTGCGATTTGTGCCACTCCGCTTCTGTGCACTCATATTCTATCTGCCTTTCTTGAACTGTGTTACGAACGCGCGTGCCCGCCTTCCCTGAAAGACAGGAACGAAATTCATTGCATCTGACCGACCATGCGAAGCCGATGGTGCGAAGCCGAAAAAGTTGAATCTGGGTGAAGTTATGGCGGGCCCTGAAGACAGAATGGATTTGTACCTGCCGGCATAGGCCGCGCCGCAGCCCCTTTCAGACATTGGAGCCAATGTCTCAATCAAAACGCCGCAATGTTCTCCAAGGGCGTCCCTGTACTACAACGAGAGACGCTCAGCGATTATTTCAAACTTCCTGTTGCCAGCTTTGTCTGGCTTATCATAGGAATTCGATCTACCTTTGTCAAGCAACACATGGCGCATCGGCATGGAGGTTTTGTGCAGCGGTTTTGAAATTAGCAAACGGCATTTCGGGCAGGGTTTGTGTGGGGAGGGCGCGCAGGTTCAGCAGGGCGGGCCGGAGTTGAAATTTGACACTGGCGTGAATCCGCGGTCCGTCCCGGAATGGGAGATTCTGAGTTTGGAGGATGCTGTCGGTGTTCACGCTTCAGCGCAGAACTGCCCATGCCTGCGCTAAAAATCGCTTTCCATGAGCTTGTATACTTCATCAAGAAGTCGCCTGCGCTTGCTCACATCCGATTCGGTTTTAAGCAACTTGTTGATCTCGACTTGCCTGTTTCTGAGTTTTGCAAACCCAGGGCTATCGTAGACATCAGCCGCCCACGCAATGCTCTCTTCATCCCAAAGCTCAAACAATTCGACCGGGCCTTCATTGATCCACTCGGGTTCTTCGGAATTTGACGAATGATACATGTCAAGAAGCGCCACATCTCTCCCCAGAAGAATCGGGATAATATACTGGTTGGAAAACACCGTCTCCAAAAGCTTGCGTTTGGCGCCTTCCATATCGCCGGATTTGAAAAGCGCCAGCGTCCAGCACAGAAGGTGAAATGGTTCACCGGCATCATTCGGGAATTTTTGTTGGAACCACTGGAAAGACCTCCATGCCCCATCAAGATCATCGGCCAGCAAATAAAGTGGTCCCAAAAGGTAGCGTTTACCAGCACTGTCCATCATGCCGCCGAATTTCGATTCCTCGGCCCGTAATGACCGCTCGTACCGTCTTATTCGGGCTTTGAGTTTTGATTTCTCTTTCGGAAAGAAGCTCATAATAGACTCTCTAATCGGTTACGCTTGCTTTACGGGTTAGGAATGCAATTACATCCTATCATATTCTTCCGGCTCCACATCCGGAATGTGTGGAAGCGCCTGTTCAAAACTTCTTCCTTTTTGGCCAGTTCTTTTACCTCTTGATGCAAAGAATCTGGAAGTCTTAAACTGATTATGCTCATTGTTTTACTATTCTATTAGGGGCGGCAAAATCTCTTGTTTCACAACTGAGGTCTCTTCAGCCTTCAGCTTTTTCGATTTCCTTCAACTCTATAATAGTTTTAGTTTTCTGGATTCCTTTCACTATAACATCTTCGTCCCACAACGGTTTGACAATGTCATCCATCAATCCTTTGGGTACCTTAATTTTGAATGAACGCTCTTGTTCGTCGACCAATCTTATTTCTCTCTTATTTCTCGTATTGTCTGCATATAACAATCTACCGGAGATTACAACCGGTTCGTTTATTCGGGATTCACTTTCAAGGCCTTGTACCAGTTCCTCTTTGATAGACCTCTTATTACGGGTCAAGTGTACCTTCTTCTCTTGATTATTTACTTTAGCAGTGAACCCAACAAAGCTTATGTTTTCGCCGTCCGGAGAAATCTGTTTTGAGAGGGATACAAAATTGTTAAAATATGGTTCATCGATTATATGACTATGAAGTTCATCAAGCGCATTGTTTTCATAAAGTTCAAAACAGGTCAGAATCTCTTCAACCAGTCTCGGTTTTTCATTGAACGCATCTAATTGGCGTGTGGGTCGGCCAATCTTTATAGTAACCGCGAAGCTTGCTGCTCTCGGTACTGAGATGAATGTATCAAAACTCTCCTTGATTACCTTATCCACTTTGCCATCATCTCTGTAACTTCGTCCGGACAAACGTTCAGCTGTGCGATAAATTAGGCGTGATGTACTATTCAATCGATTCAGGAAATAGCTACTCTGGATGATACCGAAGCTGACCGCGTTGCCAGCAAGCGCCAATTGAAATTCATCATCATTCAGGGTAATGCCGCGAGTTTCTAAGTGTCGACTGAAATAGACCTGCTCCAAGAGATCTCTTAGTTCATTAGCAATTTGTTCTGGAGGATTTCCGCTAAGAGCAAGTGAAATAAGTCTCTCTGCTTCACGGATTTCTCCACATTCTAGTGCCAGCGAAGCGGCACTTCTCATCAAAATTGAGCGAGATGGCTCATAGTCACTGAGCTCTTTGGCCTCAAGCGCTGCTTTTCGTTCTAAATCGAAAGCTTGGCGCAAATAGGTATCCGCTCTATAACTATTATTCTTCTTGATGCGTTCAATATGTGCGAGTTCGGCCAAATTCATCGCACGCTGATGTAGGTCTTCTATCCGCTCCATTGTCTTCTAATCTCTGAAAGAGGTCTTGTGAACTCAACTATCACAACAATGCCAGGAAGTTCTGTTTTGATTTTATGGATTTGCTTCAATTTTGCCTTGGTTCGGCTTTTGACCGAATTTGAAGGAGTTTCTTTCAGAATACCCGATACTTCGAGTCTCGCTTTTCTCTGAAAGAGTGGATCTTTCGGAGAACCAAGCCAATAGTCAAAACCAGTTCCCTTATACGACCTTTCTATAATTGTATATTCTGTGAATCTGCGAACCAAAACAAATGATATCACAGTTGCTCCCCATTCAACAGCTTCCTCTAAATCACGATAACTCCTTTTCATTTGTTCCGTTACTTCATCCCAAGTCAATACAATCTGTTGTTCAAGATCTCCGACTACTACTAAATTTGTTCCGCTCTTATTTCCTTGATTTTCAAAACAAACTGAAGCTGCCTCCACAAAACTACTCAAAATACTTGGGCTTAATCTAGGGATGCCGTTTGAGACTTCACTCAGGTTCTGGGTAGGGACATCCGCTCCAGCCATGATACCTCCTTGTCTATTCCATTCACTTTCCGTCTCATAAGATACATATCACACAAGTACCGGCTATTACCAAAATCGAGCATCGCCACCTGAAAGCTATGATTTCAAAATTTCTATCTTTGTAATCTTTGTAAGAAGCTATGGGACAGCCAAAAGCTATCTATACAAACACCAAAAAGCAAGCGATATCCTGACAGATCCTACATCTTCCTCACAATCAAAACCGTATAATCATCCACGCGCGGGTTCTCACCATAAAAGCTTGAAATATCCTGTTGCAGCGCTGCCAGCATTTGTGCTGGCCGTTGCGCGCGCACCTCGCAGAGCTTGTTGCGCATGCGTTCCAGGCTGTAAAATTCGGTGTCGTCAGCGCCGGGTTGGTCGCTGTGCTGTACGGTTCGGGCGGCTTCTTCCACGCCGTCGGTGTAGAGCACGAGGGCGTCGCCGGGCGACAGCTCCAGCTTGCCCTCCTGCAGCACCTGTTCGAACATGCTGCCACCTTTTTCAATGCCAATGCCGATGCCGGTGTGCTCGATTTCACGCGCTTGCTTCTCGGGGTCGCCGGGCAGGAAGATGGGCAGGGTATGGCCGGCGCGCACATAACGCACGGAATCCGTGCTGATATCCAATATGCCAATGATGGCCGTTACAAAAATCTGGGCATCGATCAGAGGGTCGGAAAAATAGCGGTTGAGGCGGGCAGCGATCTCGCGCGGGCTGTCCGTGAACTGGTGCGAGTAGCGGATGAGACTGATACATTGCGCCATGTAAAACGCTGCGGAAGTGCCCTTGCCGGAAACATCGCCCACCGTGAACAGATAGCGATTGTCATCGAGTTTGATAACGTCGTAGAAGTCGCCGCCGACTTCGTTCGCGGTTTCCAGGGCGGCAGCGATTTCAAAGCCGGGCACGCTCGGCAGCTCGCGCGGCAGCAGGTCGAGCTGCACTTTGCGCGCGATGGTGAGCTCATGCTGCAGCCGCTCTTTCTCGCGCGCTTCCGCGATGGACTCCTTCAGCCGGTCGCCCATCTGGTTGAAGCGCTCGGCCAGCTCGACAAATTCGTCCCGGCCTTCGATCATGACCTTGTAATCGAGATTGCCGCCGGCGATTTCCCCGATGCCGCTGCGCAACTGGTTGAAACGCTTGATGATGTTGCGGTTGATGTCCGAACCAAACCGCACCATGCGGCGCGTAATCACCAGATTGACCATGATAAATACAAGAAACAAAAACAGAATGAAGCTGAGCAGCGTCTTGGTAAAAAAGGAGAAGTCCGGCAGAATGAGTATATCAAAAGCGTAGAAGAGCTGCGCATCGTTTTGGGCGCCGATGACCGAAGCCACCACCCGGCCAGCCGAAAACTGATTGTGGCCGCGCAATTCCTGGTTCAGCTCCTCCTGCCAGCCCGCCAGGCCCGTGGTATCCTGCAGCGCGGTCGTGATCGCTGCTTCGCGCTTCTGAGAGGTGAGCCCGAACGGAAAAATCTGCAGATTGCCGGGTTCTCCCCAAAACGTCAGGTCGCCGATGCTAAAGTTGTAGATTTTGGATTCCCAGTTGTACGGCGTGTAAGGATACGCAGCCAGATGCGTGCCGGCCAGAATAGAAACGTGCTCCGCGACTTCGCTCAGAAACTCGGAATCCATTTTAACCAAAAGCAGACGGTCAGAGGTGTCCTCTACCGTGAAAAAAAAGAAGTCCCGCTTGCCGGCATCGGTGCGTGAGTTTAGAGCGATAATTCCCCGCTCGGGCATGTAAGCGGGCAGGGAAATGGGCTCATACCCTGGCGCCTCGAGGGTTGAGAGCCAGTTTGACATATCGATGCTGATGGTATCAAAGCTGCCATTGACGCCGTTTGTGGTAACCTGATGTGAGGCTCTGTAGACAGCTTTGCGCAGCTTTTCCGCTTGCAGTCCCACAACAAAAAAGTAAAAGATAATCAGCAACATCCCCAACTGGAAGAACTGCGGGAAGGTAGATTGAAACAAGGTGGAGATTCGCATCTTGCGTGGCAGGCTGGCAAAATTATAGACCAGCACAACCGGTATCTTTACCAGCACAGCCAGCAAGTACATCTTCAGCAGGAAGTATAGAAACTTCGGGGCAGCCAGCCACAGGGTAAGATGCTGAAAATCTTCTCCGTCCAGGTCTTCAAACGGATTGGCGGCGCCGAGCCAGCGAAACAACAGGAAGGTCAGGACCAGATAGAGCCAGCATTCCGCTTTGGTTAATTCCTCGAGCCACGGCACACGACGCAGCGCAAAGATAAACAAGATAATTTGCACGATGAGTGTGAAAGCGCGAACATCGCTCTTGAGCATCCCGATGCAGAGCCAGGCCAGGAGCCCGAACCAGATGAGCACGGATTTGCGGTTGTCACAGCATTGTGCCAGCAGAATCGTGAAGAACAGGAAAGCAAATGCCAGCAGGATGGTTTGCGGCAGGTGGAGCAGCAGGTTTGCCGCAGCAAGATCGCCGAGTCCGGCGCCATAGGCTGCGTGCAAAAACAACGCTTCCAGCAAAAACGAAAGGAAGAAGGCAAGCAGCAGCAGCTCGTTTGGTATCCGCTGTTTCACAACCTCGCCCAACAGGCGAAACCACACAAACACATTTGCAACCAGGATGGCGAAGTTAAACGGGAACGAAATATCCGATGGCGGTGACAGAATCAGAAAAGAAACCAGCCAGCCGACAAAATAGATCAGCAACCGGGTCCAATTGATGTCCGGCGCCTGCAGCCGCTGCCACAGGTCCTTTGTGCGTTGCACGATTCTGATATTGGTTTCAGTCATGGTTGACCCTTTGAGGTAGCTCTCAAGCCATTGGCAGCTCCATAAGCGCGGCACTCAGCTTGCTGGGATTGGCCATGGTTCGACCAGGGCTTTGTCGTCGAAAAAGTTCCGATGAAGAATACCCATCATGCGGTTGTCTACGAACTGCTCGTTACAAAAGCCTGATTACCTTATCTTTTCTGCCGGTCAAATAAGAAGCCAGTTCTCTTTCAAACTCCTGCCTTGTAAGTGGTTCAGCTACAACACCTTAATAACCACCATCGTCATGTCATCATGCTGCGGCGTATTACCCACAAATGTTTTGACGGAGCGTACAACGCCCTGGATGATGCCGTTGGCTGAATCGAGCTTGCTGCTGGAAATGATGTTCTCGAGCCGCTGTTCACCGAACTCCTCACCCTGGGCATTACTGGCTTCCGTAAAGCCATCCGTATAAAACGTAAGCACATCTCCGCTTTGCAGGGGCATCTCATGCTCTTCCAGGGTGGTCTGGAACCGCGGGCCCTGCTCGAGACCGAGTGCAATGCCGCGCGGTTGCAGAAGTGTGCTGACGTTGGTGCTGCGCTGCGCCAAAATGGCAGGATTGTGGCCGGCGCGCGCAAAGCGAATCTTATGCTTCCTCATATCGAGTACCGCATAGAACATGCTGACAAAAGAATTGCGCTCGATATTGAGATACATCTGCCGATTGAGCTTGATCAGCACTTCTGCCGGCGAGCTGTTTTCGCTGGCATGAGACTGCAAAATACCCTTGGTCAAGGTCATATAGATCGCTGCCGGCACGCCCTTGCCGGACACATCACCGATGGCGATACCGATCTTGCCCTGCTCGAGCTGGATGAAATCGTAGTAGTCGCCGCCTACTTCAAGCGCCGGCAGACAGATGCCGGCGATATCATACCCTTCAACCAGAGGGTTCCCTTTGGGCAGGAGACTCATCTGCACGGTTCGGGCGATTTCCAGCTCCCTGGCCATGCGCTCACGTTCTGAGATACGCTTGATATGCGCCGGCGTCAATTCGAGTGTAAACTGGAATTGCTGCCGTTTGATATAACCAATCGCCGCAACCACAAGCGGGATGGCCAGGAACAGGTAGAACAAGATTTCATGTATCTGGTAGAAATCTGCGCTGGCAACCAACATGGGCGTGGCATATCCCAGCGCCAGCACGACAAAGCTGGTTACGATTGCGGTCATCAAATCATAGCGTACCACGATGACGCCCAGTACCAGGCCGAAAACAAAAAAGACCGGGAACTGCCACTTGAAGTGCAGGTAGCCAAGCGGAAAGTCCCACAAGTTAAAAGCGATTAATGTCCATAACAGAGATGAAATCAAGACGCCGTGCCAGACGCGTCCGGTTTTCTCCCGCAGCCAGGCGTTAAAGAAGAAACGAAACACGATTTCATTCAACAGAGCAATACGCAACGCCAGGGCGATCACGTTGAGCGATGGTAGCGCCGATTCCGGGATGCCATTGGTGTCGAGCACGAATATGCCGACGGAACCGGTGCGCGATGCTAACATAACGGCAAGCAAGATGACCCCGAGAATCACAAATCCAAAAGCGTAGCCACGCACCACTGCATTTGCCAGATTCACAGTGAACGGCTTGCCAAACTGCAAGCCATCCAGCGCCTTGAGTTTCTCCGACCAGCCGCGGCGCGCCGACGACTCACCAACACTCCAGCCCGCAAACGCCATGGCAGCCAAAAATGCCTGCACGATAAACACCGTGATGATAAAGACGATGATGCGTACATTGAACCGGTTGACGTCGCCAAGTCCCACGCCGTAGCCGATAGAAGTAAAGCGCAGGCAGTAATCCAGAACCGTGATGCCGAAAAGAATGGCAAATACGTAGATAGCGGTGCGTACGCCGACTTCGCCGTCATGATACTTTTTCAAAAATAATGAGATGATGAAAATCAACAGCACAAATGTGGCAATTGAGGAGGCTGTAACAATGAATGTTACAATAGTATTCGTGCGGCTGACGGCGTGGTCGTAGCTCTCAGGCTCCAGCAAGCGGTAGCGGTACCGGCCAACACGGTCGCCGTGAATATCGAGCCAGATCTTGCCCTGAAGCCCATAGACCGAATCCTGGCTGGTCCAGGTAAAAGCGTAATCCTTGCGCGCCGCCAACTCATTGACAGCGGAGTTTTCGAGGGTATAGTCATCCAGGTCCAAGCCCTCGCCCTGCAGAAACGTTCTGGCAAGCTCAAACGCCTCCGCTGGTGCAAGCGATGGCAGCGCCATCGTGTCAGAAAAAATGTGCTCGAACCCGAGGATTTTGCCAGTCGGTGTGACCCTGACATTGTAACGGTCATGCATCTGGCTTGGCGGCTGCGAGCGATTGAAAAAGTACACGTGCCAATTATGCGTCATGAGGGTATCACTGCGCAGGATGTCATTGGCGTCTTTCAAACCCAGTCTGATGCCCAGATACATAGCAGTCTGCGAGTCAAAGCGGAAGCTTGCATCGGAATACATTCCCTCGACCGCATAGCCAAGGTCCGAAAGGTATTCTGTGGCGATGTCCACGATTTCGTCACGGGAATATTGCAGATCGACCGATGCTTTCGGGGAATAAGATGCGAATTGGGTGAAATAGACTATCGCTCCCACAAGTCCCAGCACGATTGTGACGGTCGTCAGCTTACTGAATGGCATTACGGTAACCTCTCTCCGAAATGAACACGGGAGTTGCCGCTAAAATAAAGAAAGCTCAGGACTAAGTAAATGAAAAAAAAGTCATCGGTGGGAGCAAGAAGGTGCGTAATAGCTGCAAGACAAGTGACTGTCTAACGCCCACCAGCTTGCAGGAACGGGCAGGCAGGTTAATTGTTGCCAAACTTTTCCGTTGCTTGCTGTTTGTGGCCGGCGCCTTTGCCGGAAGGGAGCCATTTGGCCAGAACTTGCTGCAGCTTCTTCATGGTCACCGGCTTGGCGATGTAATCGTTCATGCCGGCGGCGAAACAGCGCTCGCGGTCGCCCTTCATCGCTTTTGCCGTTATGGCAACAATCGGGAGCGGAGCATCGGCAGGCTCCTTTTCGCGAATATATTGCGTCGTTTCGAAGCCGTCCATGACGGGCATCTGGCAGTCCATCAATATTAGATCGTACGCGTATGCGCTCTG